>JANNNM010000106.1:0-3642 GCA_031398535.1 Betaproteobacteria bacterium
GCGTGACCTCGGGATGGAACTGGACGGCGTAGAACTCGCGGTCGGGATCGAACATGCCGGCAATCGGGCACGCCTCGTTGGAGGCCATCAGCCTGAACCCGGGCGGGAGCGCCGTGACCTTGTCGCCGTGGCTCATCCAGACGTCGAGCAAGCCGTGGCCTTCATCGTTGCTGCGGTCCTGGATGTCGCGGAAGAACGCCGAGTGACCGCGGGCGCGCACCTCGGCGTAGCCGAACTCGCGGATCTTGCCCAGATCCACGGCGCCACCCAGTTGCGCGGCCATCGCCTGCATGCCATAGCAGATGCCGAGCACCGGGACGTTAGCCGTCCACACGGCGTCCGGGACGCGTGGCGTATCGCCATCGATGACGCTGTTGGGGCCGCCCGAAAGCACGATGCCCTTCGGCGCATAGGCGCGAATGAAATCGTCGCTGACATCCCACGGATGCACTTCGCAGAACACGTGCGTCTCGCGCAACCGGCGCGCGATCAACTGCGTCCACTGCGAGCCGAAGTCGAGGATCAGCAGGCGGGAATGATTGGCCGCCGCCATCACTGCACCCGGTAGTTGGGGGCCTCTTTCACGATCTGCACGTCGTGCACATGCGACTCGCGGATGCCGGCAGAGGTGATCTCGACGAATTCGGCGCGGGTGGACAGCTCTTCCACCGTGGCACAGCCGCAGTAGCCCATTGCGGCGCGCAGGCCGCCCATCAACTGGTGGATGACGGACGCCAGCACGCCCTTGTACGGCACGCGGCCTTCGATGCCTTCAGGCACCAACTTCTCGGCCGCACCTTCACCTTCGGCGTCCTGGAAATAGCGATCGGAACTGCCTTCCTGCATCGCACCCAGCGAGCCCATGCCGCGATAACTCTTGTACGAGCGGCCCTGATAGAGCTCGATTTCGCCCGGCGCTTCTTCCGTGCCGGCAAAGAGGCTGCCCAGCATCACGCACGACGCGCCGGCGGCGATGGCCTTGGCGATATCGCCCGAATAGCGGATGCCGCCATCGGCGATGACCGGCACGCCCGACTTGGCGAGGCCCTCGATCGCGAACTGGATGGCGGAGATCTGCGGCACGCCCACGCCTGCCACGATGCGCGTCGTGCAGATGGAGCCGGGGCCGATGCCGACCTTGACCGCATCCGCGCCGCTGTCGGCCAGCGCCTTGGCCCCCGCCGCCGTCGCGACGTTGCCGCCGATGATCTGCACGTTCGGATAGCGGCGCTTCACCCACTGCACGCGTTCGAGCACCCCCTGCGAATGACCGTGCGACGTGTCGACGACGATCACATCGACCCCGGCCGCGACCAGCGCATCGACACGTTCTTCCGTATCCGCACCCGTGCCCACCGCGGCGCCGGCACGCAGGCGACCGAGATCGTCCTTGCATGCGAGCGGATGTTCCGTCGACTTCAGGATGTCCTTCACCGTGATGAGACCGCGCAGCTCCATGGCGCCGTTCACCACCAGCACGCGCTCGAGGCGATGGCGATGCATCAATGCCTTGGCGACCTCGAGCTCCGTGCCTTCGGGCACCGTCACGAGCCGGTCGCCCTGCGTCATGATGTTGGACACAGGTTGGTCGAGGTTCGTCTCGAAACGGGTATCGCGGTTCGTCACGATGCCAATGACGCGCTTGCCATCGACCACCGGCAGGCCCGAGATCCGATGGCGCTTCGTGAGGGCCAGCACCTCGCGCACCGTCATCGTCGGCGGCACGGTGATGGGATCCTTGACGACGCCGCTCTCGAAGCGCTTGACCTTGGCAACCTCGGCGGCCTGGCGCGCCGGCGACATGTTCTTGTGGATGATCCCCATGCCGCCTTCCTGGGCGATGGCGATCGCGAGGCGGGCATCGGTCACGGTATCCATCGCCGCGGCAATCAGCGGGATGTTGAGACCGATCGTGGGCGTGAGTCGGGTGGAAAGCGAGACGTCGCGGGGAACGACGGTGGAATGGGCGGGGACCAGCAGGACGTCGTCGAAGGTCAGCGCTTTGCGGACAACACGCATTGAACTTTCTCCTATGCGCAAATATCGATTATACCCGCGTCGACCCCCTTCTCCGACCCCCTTGACCCCTCTCCGAGGCAGGATTGACCGCAGACTCCGGGTGGAGTACCTTGCCAATGTCATAATTTCGCGGGGAGAACCTATGGTCTCGATCCCGTCGCCCACCAGCTTGAACCAACCCTCCTCCCGCGCTCGCGCGCTTCCCGCCCTGCTGGCCGCGTGCCTGCTGCTCGCCGCCGGTGCTGCCGGCGCCACCACGTACAAGTGGACCGACGCCAACGGCCGGATTGTCTATTCCGACCAGCCGCCGCCCACCAGCGTGAAGTCCGAGACTGTGGTGGCCCCACCGCCGCCGCCCGCCAACCCTTCGGCGGTGAAGGACCTGGCGAAACAGGAAGCCGAGTTCAAGAAGCGCCAGCTTGATTCCGCCGACAACGCCAAAAAGGCCGAGTCGCTGCGTGCCGAGAACGTGAAGCGCAACGAGATGTGCACGCGCGCGCAAGGCCAGATCCGCACGCTTTCGGCCGAGCAGGTGCAGCTGGTCCGTCAGAACGCCAAGGGCGAGGACGTCTACGTCGACAACACGACGCGACGCAAGGAGCGCGGCGAGCTCGAGATCTGGATCAAGGCCAACTGCGTCACCAGCTGATGGGCAACGAACGCTGACCTGGCCTCGGCCACGCAGCGCAAGCAAAACGGCGACCCTGCGGTCGCCGTTTTTGTTGGAGCATGCCGACGCGCCGGCACGCGCCGGGTGCTACTTCTTGTCGAGATTCACCTGGTTGATCTTGACGTCGGCGCGCGCGCGCAGGCTTTGCAGGTAGGCCTGGAACATCTCGCGGCCTAGTTGCTCGGACAACCGCGCCGAGGCCTGGTCGAGCCGCGCCTTGTCGGTGGGCGACGGCGTGAACACGTTCAGCACCTTCACGATCGAGAAGCCGCCCTTTTCGTTGGTCGCGCCAGTGAAGGCCGGCAGCTTGTCGGGGTTGGCTTCGAAGATGCTGCCCAGCGCTGCGGGCGACAACCCCGGCTGCGGCTGGCCGCGATTGATCGTGACCGGCTTGCCGAATGCAATGCCGGCATCCTTGTCGCTCTTGCCTGCCTGCAGCAGTTTCAGCTTCTCCAAACCGGCCGCCTGGGCGAGGTCGGTGGCGGTCTTGCGGACGAGCTGCTGGCGAATCTCTTCCTTGACGTCGTCGAACGGACGCGGCGCCGCGGGCTTGTACTCGAGGATGCGGCCGGCCAGCAGCACGCCCGGCGCCACTTCGATCGCCTCCGTGTTGCGCTTGCTCTGCAGCGACTCCGGTGAGAACAGGGCCTGCACGAATTTGGCGTTGCCCATGCCCAGCGCCTGCGCCTGCGTGCGCGTGACAAGCGGCGAGGTCTCGATCTTCAACTCCAGCGCCTTGGCCACGCCGTTCAGGCTGTCGGCCTGCTCGTAGACCAGGTTCTGGAACTGATCGGCCGACGTGGCAAACTTGGCCGCACTGCGCTGCTTGCGCAGATCCGCTTCGATCTGGACCTTCACATCGTCGAAGCTCAATGTGCGCGACGCACGCACGCCGGTAACCTTGATGATGTGCCAACCGAAATCCGACTGCACGGGCGCCAGCAGGTCGCCGG
>JANNNM010000111.1:0-2233 GCA_031398535.1 Betaproteobacteria bacterium
CAGCTCGCGACAAGACACGCGAGCAGCGTGACGACGAGCCCGCGGAAAATCTCCTTTGGCGTTCGATGCATGAAAGCCTCGCTGGTGGCGAAACGGCCCGGATCTGCGAAACCGGTCGCCGCCTACCGGTGCTTGAACGCCGGCTTGCGCTTCTCGACGAACGCCCGCATCCCTTCCTTCTGGTCTTCGAGCGCGAACGTCGAGTGGAATTCGCGGCGCTCGGACAAGAGGCCCTCCGAGAGCGACGACTCGTACGCGCGATTGACCGCTTCCTTGATCTTCAGCACCACCGGCAGCGAGAAGCCGGCGATCTTCGCCGCCACGGCGAGCGCTTCCTTCTCCAGCTCCGCCGCGGGCACGACGCGCGAGACCAGACCGCTGCGCTCGGCCTCTGCCGCGTCGATCATCCGGCCGGTGAGACACCAGTCCATCGCCTTCGCCTTGCCGACCGCCCGCGGCAGGCGCTGCGTTCCACCCATGCCGGGCATCGTGCCGATCGTGATCTCCGGCTGCCCGAACTTGGCGTTGTCGGCCGCGATGATCGTGTCGCAGGCCATCGCCAGCTCGCACCCACCGCCCAGGGCGTAGCCCGCCACCGCCGCCACCACGGGCTTGCGCACGTTGCGCACTGCTTCCCAGTCGCGCGTGATGTAGTCGTCGCCGTAGACCTTGGCGTAATCCCACTGCGCCATCGCGCCGATGTCCGCCCCTGCGGCGAAGGCCTTGTCATTGCCAGTCAGCACGATGCAGCCGATCGCCGGATCGTCGTCGAAGACCTCCAGCGCCACGCTCAATTCCCGCGCGAGCGCGTCATTGAGCGCATTGAGGCGCTGCGGCCGGTTGAGCCGGATGATGCCGACGCGGTCGCGGGTCTCGGTCAGGATGTAGTCAAAGGCTGCAAGCATGGCGGATTCCGTCGTAATGAGTCGTGGGTGGACGTCAGGGTCGGCGTGGATCGAAGTGCTTCCGCAGGCCCTGCCAGCAGCGGTAGTACTCCGGCTGCAATTGCGCCGACGCGACCGCGTAGCGCGTGGGCAGGATCGGCAGGCGCGTCTCGATCATGAACGCCATCGTATCGGTGATGCGCGTCGGCTGCGACAGGTCGGCGGAGCTGGCGCGCTCGTAGGTGTCGGCGTCCGGTCCATGGCCGGTCATGCAATTGTGCAGGCTGGCGCCGCCCGGCACGAAGCCTTCCGCCTTCGCGTCGTACACGCCGTGCACGATACCCATGAACTCGCTGGCGATGTTGCGGTGGAACCACGGTGGCCGGAACGTATGCTCCATGGCGAGAATGCGCGGCGGGAAGATCACGAAGTCGATCATGTCCACGCCGGGGGTGTCGCTGACCGACTGCAGCACCAGGAAGATGGACGGGTCCGGGTGATCGAAGCTGATCGAGCCGATCGCATTGAAGCGGCGCAGGTCGTATTTGTACGGCGCGTAGTTGCCGTGCCATGCCACCACGTCGAGCGGCGAGTGGCCGATGGCCGCCTGCCACAGCTGACCCATGAATTTCGTGACCAGCGTGAACGCGCCTTCGCGGTCCTCGTACCACGCGCGCGGCGTCAGGAAGTGGCGCGGATGCGCGAGCCCGTTCGACCCCAGCGGCCCCAGGTCCGGCAAGCGGAACGGCGCGCCGTAGTTCTCGCACACGTAACCGCGCGCGGAACCGTCCGGCAGCTCCACGCGAAAGCGCACGCCCCGCGGGATCACCGCGATCTCCTGCGGCTCGATGTCGATGCGGCCGAACTCGGTGAGGCAGCGCAGCGTGCCCTGCTGCGGCACGAGCAACAGCTCGCCGTCCGCGTTGCAGAAGAAGCGATCCGTCATCGACTGGTTGGCCGCATACAGATGGATGCCGCAACCCGCCATCGCCTGCGGCGAACCGTTGCCGGCCATCGTGACCAGCCCGTCGACGAAGTCCGTGGGCTCGGCCGGCAGTGGCAGCGGATCCCAGCGCATCTGGTTCGGGGGCGCCGGCACGTCGCCGAACATGCTTTCGACATGGGTTGCCGCCAGCGGTACGAAGGGTTCGTGCATCGCCGCCGGACGGATGCGGTAGAGCCAGGAGCGCCGGTTCGACGCACGTGGCGCGGTGAAGGCGGACCCTGACCACAGTTCCGCGTACAGGCCATAAGGCGCGCGTTGCGGTGAATTCTGACCGGTGGGCAACGCGCCCGGCAATGCTTCGGTCGCGAATTCGTTGCCGAAGCCTGATTGGTACGCCGTTTCC
>JANNNM010000186.1:0-2377 GCA_031398535.1 Betaproteobacteria bacterium
CTGACCCGAACCTCAAGCGTCGGCGCATCTTCATACAGCGCTGCGTTGTTCAATGCCTCAAAACGCAATTTGTCGCAGGCATCCGACGCATTGGAGATCAGCTCGCGCAGAAATATCTCCTTGTTTGAGTACAACGAATGCGTGACGAGATGCAGGATCTGCTTGACTTCAGCCTGGAACGATAGGGTCTGCTTGTTCATGGTCAATTCGTGGTGAGGTTCACTGTCGCGTGGCGAGCGAGCCACTTGGGGGCAGGGTTGCGAAATTTCAAGCCTGACCCCCGGCCAGGCCGACCACGAACGCGCCTTACAGGGAAAAAATCTTTCCGGGGTTCATGATGTTTTTCGGGTCGAGTGCGCGCTTGATCGTGCGCATCAGGTCAACGGCTTCTCCATGCTCGGCGACCAGCGCACCCAGCTTATGCACGCCGATGCCGTGCTCGCCCGTGCAGGTACCGCCCATGGCGATCGCCCGCATGCTGACGCGATGCGCAATGCCTTCCGCCTTGGCGCGCTCGTCCGCGCTCGCCGGGTCGTAGATCACCAGCACATGAAAGTTGCCGTCGCCGACGTGACCGACGATCGGCGCCAGCAATCCCACTTCGTCGAGGTCGGCGCGGGTCTCGAGCAGGCAGTCGGTGAGCCGTGAGATGGGCACGCACGCATCGGTGGAGAACGCGTGCTTGCCCGGCGCGAGCGACAGCGCGGCGTAGTACGCGTTGTGGCGCGCCTTCCACAGCCGCGAGCGGTCCTCGGGCTGCGTGGCCCACTGGAACGCACTGCCGCCCTGGTCCTGCGTGATGGACTGCATCGTCTCGGCCTGCTCGCGCACCCCGGCTTCGGTGCCATGGAATTCGAACAGCAGCGTGGGTTTCGCCTCGAACCCTTCGAGCTTCGAGTAGCTGATGCAGGCCTGCATCTGCAGCGCGTCGAGCAGTTCGATGCGCGCCACCGGCAGGCCGAGCTGCATCGCGGTGATCACCGAATCGACGGCGGACTTGAGGTCGGGGAACTGGCAGACAGCGGCCGAGATGGCCTCCGGGATACCGTAGAGCCGCAACTGGATCTCGGTGATGATGCCGAGCGTGCCTTCGCTGCCGACGAAGAGGCGCGTGAGGTCGTAGCCGGCGGAGGATTTGCGCGCGCGCCCGCCGGTCTTGATGATCCGGCCATCCGCCGTGACGACGGTCAGGCCCAGTACGTTCTCGCGCATCGTGCCGTAGCGAACCGCATTGGTGCCCGATGCGCGGGTCGACGCCATGCCGCCGATCGTGGCGTTGGCGCCCGGGTCGATCGGGAAGAAGAGCCCAGTGCCCTTCAGGTCGGCGTTGACCTGCTCGCGCGTCACGCCGGCCTGCACGCGGCAGTCGAGGTCCTCGGCGTTGATTTCCAGCATCTTGTTCATCTGCGACAGGTCGATGCACACGCCGCCATACAGCGCGGCCACATGGCCTTCGAGCGACGTGCCCACACCGAACGCGATCACCGGCACGCGCGCGGCGTGACACAGGCGAACGATGCCGGCCACTTCCTCGTTGGTATGCGGGAACACGACGACATCGGGCACGCCGGCATCGGCCAGGCCTTCGCCGTGTCCATGCTGCTCGCGGACGGCGGTGGTGGTGACGGCACGCTCGGCGAAATCACGGCGCAGTGAACCGACGACGGCGTCCACGTCGGCCGCCATGGGCCGCGCGCGCAGATCGGTCAATGAGTTCATGGGATGGTCCTCCGGAATACTTCAGAATCGCGGCAGATCGGGATGCGGCAGCGCACCGTGATGCACATGCATCCGGCCCATCTCTGCGCATCGTTGCAACAACGGGATGGCCTTGCCCGGGTTCAGCAGACCGAGCGGGTCGAAGGCCGCCTTGACGCCATGGAAACGCTCGAGCTCGGCGGCCTCGAACTGCACGCACATGCCGTTCAGCTTCTCGAGACCCACGCCATGCTCGCCGGTCACGGTGCCGCCGACCTCGATGCCGAGCTCGAGGATACGGTCGCCGAATTCCATCGTCTTTTCCGACTGCCCCGGCATGTTGGCGTCGAACAGGATCAGCGGATGCAGGTTGCCGTCGCCGGCGTGGAACACGTTCGCGCAAGGCAGCCCGAACTCCGCCGACCATTCGGCGGTCTTGCGCAGCACGAGCGGCAGCGCCTTGCGCGGGATCGTGCCGTCGATGCAGTAGTAGTCGGGCGAGATGCGGCCGACCGCCGGGAACGCCGCCTTGCGGCCCGACCAGAGCAGCAGGCGTTCGCGCTCGTCCTTCGAGACGCGGATCGAGGTCGCGCCCGAGGCGACGAGCAGGCGACGGATCTCCGCCATCTCGTCCTCGACCTCCTCCGGCGTGCCGTCCGACTCGACCAGCAGCACGGCG
>JANNNM010000191.1:0-5587 GCA_031398535.1 Betaproteobacteria bacterium
GGAAACGCTGATCCGCACGATGTGGAAGGAAGCCCTGGGCGTCGACCTGCCGGACCCGTTCCCCGTCTTGGCCTTTGCCGAGGCGATGGACAAGTACGGCTCGGACAAGCCGGACCTGCGCATTCCGCTGGTGCTGACCGACCTCACCGACGTGATGAAGACGGTGGACTTCAAGGTCTTCCGCGCTGCGGCCGACCGTGCCAGCGGCCGTGTGGCCGCGCTGCGCGTGCCCGGCGGCGGCACCTTGTCGCGCAAGGAGATCGACGACTACACGACGTTCGTCAAGATCTACGGCGCGGGCGGTCTCGCGTACATCAAGGTCAACGATGTCACCAAGGTGAACGAGGAAGGACTGCAGTCGCCCATCGTCAAGTTCCTGCCGGAGCCGGTGCTGCGCGACATCCTCACCCGCACGGGTGCGGCCAATGGTGACCTCATCTTCTTCGGCGCCGACAAGGCCAAGGTGGTCAACGATGCACTGGGCGCGTTGCGCGCCAAGGTGGGTCACGATCGCGGGCTGGCGGTGGAGGGCTGGAAGCCGCTGTGGGTCGTCGACTTCCCGATGTTCGAGCACGACGACGAGAACGACACGTGGGCGGCGCGGCACCATCCGTTTACCGCACCCAAGGATGGCCACGAGGACCTGTTTTCGGCCGATCCTGGCAACGCGATCGCCAAGGCCTACGACGTCGTGATGAACGGCTGGGAAATCGGCGGCGGCTCCGTGCGGATCCACCGGCCCGAGGTGCAGGCGAAGGTCTTCGCGTCGCTCGGCATCTCGCCGGAAGACCAGCAGCGAAAGTTCGGCTTCCTGCTGAACGCCCTGCAGTACGGCGCACCGCCGCACGGCGGCATCGCGTTCGGCCTCGACCGCATCGTGACGCTGATGTGCGGCGCCGAGTCGATCCGGGACGTGATCGCGTTCCCCAAGACGCAGCGCGGCCAGGACCTGCTGGTGGATGCGCCCACGCCGGTCACGGAGCAGCAGCTCCGCGACCTGCACATCAAGGTGCGTCCCACCGATGCCGTGAAAGTCGCGTCCACCTGACGTACACTTCTCCGCATGAGTACAGCGACGCTGATCGCCGCCGGGCCGTCCCAAGGCGATCGCCCCCCGGGGGGAGCGGCGCGCAGCGCCGTTCGGGGGGGGACATTCCGTCACCTCGCCGCAGGATTCATCCTCGCGGCGGCGGTGGCGGTTGCGCCGCCGCTCGCGGCGCGCACATCCGGCCCGCCATTGCCGGAAATCGCCGTCCGCGACCTGCCGGTGCAGGGCCGCGACGTGCTGGTGCTGATCCGCGCCGGCGGGCCCTTCAAGTACGACCGCGATGGCAGCGTGTTCGGCAACCGCGAGCGCATCCTGCCGGCCAAGTCGCGCGGGCACTATCATGAGTACACGGTGGCGACCCCGGGTGCCCGCAACCGCGGCGCGCGGCGCATCGTCTGTGGCGGCCCCAAGACCGCGCCGGAGGTGTGCTACTACACCGCCGACCACTATGCATCGTTTGCGAGGATCCGCGAATGAAGGCTCCTGATCTCGCTGTCGTCGACGACGCCGGCGTGCAAGCCTGGACCGGCCCCGTCGAGCCATTGGCTGCCGCCGCCACGCATGCCGCGCTGCGCCTCGATACCGTCAAGCTCGGCCACGCCAAGGATCGCACCGCGCTCTTTGCCGAGCTTGATCGCGCACTGAAGCTGCCCGATCACTTCGGCCACAACTGGGATGCGCTGGCCGACGTGATGGAAGACCGCGACTGGCTCGGCAAGCGGGGCCGCGTGATCGTCATCACCGGGGCCGCTGCCTACAAGCGCGACCATCCCACCGACTGGAGCACGCTCGAGGACATCCTGGCCGAAGCCGCCGAGTTCTGGAAGGAGCGCCACGTGGCCTTCTGGGTCTTCACCGTCTGACTTCGGCCGGGCCGCGCGGACGACCATCGCCTTAACCCCGTTTCCGCGTCGCGCCCGTTTCAATCCCTGCCGCCACCACGCATGCGCTACAAGATCCCGGTGTCCGTGCTCGTCGTCGTGCATACGACCGACCTGCAGGTACTGCTGATGGCACGGGCCGACTTTGCGGACCACTGGCAATCGGTCACCGGCAGCCAGGACCCGGGTGAATCGTTGCGGGCGACGGCCACGCGCGAACTGCGCGAGGAAACCGGCATCGAGGCCGCGCTCCACGGTGGCCTCGACGATTGGCAGATGTCCAACGACTACGAGATCTTTCCCCAATGGCGACACCGCTACCCTCCCGGCACCACCCGCAACACCGAGCATGTCTTCGGGCTGACGCTGCCCCAGCCGGTTCCCGTGCAGCTGGCGCCGCGCGAACACGTGGCCGCCATCTGGCTGCCCTGGCGCGAGGCGGCCGCGCGCTGCTTCTCGTGGTCCAACCGCGCGGCCATCGAGTTGCTGCCGGCTCGCCTGTCGGTGGCCCCAGCCCATCCAGGATGACCACGCGCGCCACCGCGGCGCTGGCGCTGGCCGCCTGCCTGCTGGCCGGCGGCGCGCGCGCGGCCGATGCCCCCGCCGCGGCCAACGTGCCCATCGTTTCGCTGAGCGCCTCCGCCACGGCGTCTGTCGCCAACGATCGCGTGTATGCGTGGTTGCGTGCCGAGGTGGATCACGCCGATCCCGCGCGTGCTGCAGCCGACGTCAATGCGCGGATGGCGCGCGCGCTGGCACGCGCCAAGGCCGTCACCGGCGTCGAGGCGGCCACGTCCGGCTACTCGTCTTTCCAGATCTCGGAAAAGGGCCAGCCATCGCGCTGGCGCGTCGCGCAGACGCTCACGCTCGAAGGCTCCGATTTCGCGGCGATGGCGGCGCTGGTGACGCGGCTGCAGGCCGACGATGCATTGGTGATGTCCGGCATGAACTTCGCCGTCAGCCCCGATATGCGTCGTCGCGCCGAAGACGCGCTGACGCAGCAGGCGATCAAGTCATGGCAGGCGCGCGCGCAGAACGCCGCCACCGGCTTCGGCTATCAGGCGTGGCGCACGGGCAAGGTGGCGATCCAGACCGGCGACTTCGCGCGTCCGCAGCCGATGTACCGGCAGAGCATGAATGCGATGGCGGCCAGCGCGCCCCCGGTCAACATCGAGGCCGGCAACACCGAAGTCACGGTCACGGTCTCCGGCGAGGCGGTACTCGAGAGCCCGCGCGCCGCCGCGCGCTAGACGTACCTCAGGCGGCCAGCGTCAGCCGCGGCCACGAGCGCACCAGCAACGCAAACTCGCCGGCCGGCAGCGGTCGGCTGAGGTAGTAACCCTGGCATTCGTCGCAGCCGTGTTCGCGCAGGAAGGCCAGCTGCTCGCGCGTCTCCACGCCTTCGGCGATCACGCGCATGCGCAGGCTCTGCGCCATCGCGATCACGGCCCGCGTGATGGCGGCGTCGTCCTGGTCGTGCGGCAGGTCCTTGATGAAGGACCGGTCCACCTTGACGTTGTCGACGGGGAAGCGTTTGAGGTAACCCAGCGACGAATACCCGGTGCCGAAGTCATCGATCGACACCGATATGCCCATCTCGCGCAACCGCGTCAACGTGACGACGGCGCGTTCGGGATTCTGCATCACCATGCTTTCAGTGATCTCGAGTTCGAGGCCGCTGGGCGCCAGGCCCGTCTCGTCCAATGCGGTCGCGATGTCGGCCAGCAGGCCGTCGTGCGCGAACTGGCGCGCCGACAGGTTGACCGCGATCCGCAGGGTCGGCAGACCCCTCGCGCTGCCATGCCACCGACTGCGCGCAGGCGGTCCGCAGCACCCAGCGGCCGATCGGCACGATCAGGCCCGTTTCCTCGGCCAGCGGGATGAACTGGTTGGGCGTCACCATCTGCAGGTCCGGGTGATTCCAGCGCAGCAGGGCCTCGACCCCCACGATGCTGCCGGTGGCGATCGCCACCTTCGGCTGGAAGTGCAGCACGAACTCGGAGCGCTCCAGCGCGTGGCGAAGCGCCGACTCGAGCGCCAGCCGCTCGAAGGAATGCGCGTTCTGCTGCGGTGAATAGAACTGGAAGTTGTTCTTGCCGCGGTCCTTCGCGAGGTACATCGCGATATCCGCATTCTTCAGCAGCGCCGCAGGGTCCTGGCCATCGGCCGGGTAGGTGGAAATGCCGATGCTGCCGGTGACGTGATACTCCTGCCCTGACAGCATGTAAGGCCGGCCGACGGCGTTGAGGATGTTTTGCGCGATCGCATCGAGCTCGCGCGCATCGTCGCAGTCCTCCACCAGCACGACGAACTCGTCCCCACCCAGGCGCGCCACCGTGTCGGACTCGCGCAGGTGATGGCGCAGCCGGCGCGCGACATCCTGCAGCAGCCGGTCGCCAGCCTCGTGGCCCAGGCTGTCGTTGATGTTCTTGAAGCGGTCGAGGTCGATGAAGAACAGCGCGAAGGTCTTGTTGCGCCGCTGCGCAAGGCTCGAGGCCCGTTGCAGCGTGTGCATGAACATCGTGCGGTTCGGCAGGCCCGTCAGCTCGTCGAAGTGCGCAAGCCGGCGGATCTTTTCCTCGGCACGGCGCGCCTGGGTGACATCGCGCGCGATGCCGCGATAGCCGATGAACCGCCCGTCCTCGTCATGCACCGGCTCGCCCGAGTAGCTCCAGTACCGCAGCTGGCCATCCGCATCGCGCGTCGTGTGGCACAGGTCCTTGAACGGCTGTCGCGCCGCGGTCAGCGCGCGGTGGCGGACGGCATCGGTCTGGTCCACCTGCATTTCGCCGCTGTCGAACGTGGTGCGGCCGAGCAGCTGGTCCACGCCGATGCGATGGTTGTCGGGATCGAGGCCCGACACCTTGGTGAAGCGCAGCTGCGCGTCCTGCTCCCAGTACCAGTCGGACGAAAGAGCCAGCAGGCTGCGGAACCGGTTCTCGCTGTTGCGCAGACGCTCTTCCGCCAGCTTGCGCGGCGTGATGTCCTCGTTGATGCCGGCCAGCCGGCGCGCGCGTCCGTGCGCATCGCGCTCGACGACGCGGCCCCGGCAGCGGATCCAGCGCCAGCTGCCGTCGTTGGCGCGCACGCGATGCTCGATGTTGTACTCGGCCGAGCGGCCGGTCAGCGTGTCGACGTACTGCTGCAGGATGCCGTCGCGCTCGTCTTCATGCGTCAGCGCCATCAAGGCATCGAACGTCGTGTGGGTTTCCTGCGGCGGCCCGCCCAGCAGCACGTTCCACCGCTCGGACAGGTAGACCACGCCCTGCGGATCGACGTCGACGAGGATGAGGTTGGAGCCGTACATTGCCGTGTTGAGGCGGTTGGTGGCCTGGTCGCGCTCGAACTCGGCCTGCTTCTGGTGCGTGATGTCGCGCAGCGTGCCGCGCATCAGCGCCGCCTTGCCTTCGCTGTTGGTGAAGGTTTCCTCAAGCGCATGCAGCCACATCACCTTGCCGTTCTCGCGAATGATGCGGAATTCAATGTCGGCGTTCGAACCCTGCTTGTAGGCCGCCACGATCGCATCGCGCACCCGCTGCCGGTCATCGGGGTGCGTCAGCTCCAGCACCTGCGAGAACGGCGGCGCGCTGCCGCTGTTCTCGAGTCCGAAGAGCCGGAAGCATTCCTCGGTCCACTTGATGGTGCGCGCGCGCGGGTC
>JANNNM010000193.1:0-3940 GCA_031398535.1 Betaproteobacteria bacterium
CGCTGATCGGGCGAATGACGGCAGGCTGGACGCCGGGAGACGGTCGCACACTGTTCGCAGTGGGCGACCCGATGCAGTCGATCTACCGGTTCCGCGAGGCCGAGGTCCGCATCTTCCTCGATGCGCAGGTGACCTCGCAGATCAATGAGGTCCCCGTCGAATGCCTGCAGCTGACGCGCAATTTCCGGTCCCGCGCGCCGGTGGTCGACTGGATCAACACCGTGTTCCCGCGGGTGCTGGGCACGGTATCCGATCCCGCGCGCGGCGAAGTGGGGTATGCCCCCGTGCGCGCGACGCGCGGTGGCGCGGCCGATCCGCCACCGACCGTGGAGCTGTGCGTCGACCTGCACGAGGAAACCGCGCGGGTGCTGCAGCACGTGCGCAGCGCGCGCGCGGAGGGCGCGGCCGAGATTGCCATTCTCGTGCGCGCCCGCGGCCACCTGGCGGCAATCCTGCCGGCGCTGCGCGCCGCCGGCATTCCGTTCGCTGCCGTGGATCTCGAGGCCCTGTCCGAGCGTCTGGTCACGCGCGACCTGATCACGCTCACCCGCGTGCTGTCGCAACCTGCGGACGGCATTGCCAGCCTCGCGTTGCTGCGCGCACCGTGGTGTGGCCTGACGCTGGCCGACCTGCTGATCGTCGCGGAGGCCGCGCGCGGCGACACGGTGCTGGCGGCGCTGGGACAGCCCGCAACGCTGACGCATCTGTCTGTGGATGGACAGGCGCGCGTCGCGCGCCTGCAGGCCGCCGTGCTGCCGGCACTGGCGGCCCGCGGCCGCATGCCGTTGCACCAGGTCGTGCGCGCCGCGTGGTTTGCGCTGGGAGGCCCGGCGTGCACGGCGGACGATGTCGATATCGACGGCGCGACGCGTTACTTCAACCTGCTGGCTGCCCAGGCGCAAGGCGGCGAGATCGGCGACTGGGACGAGTTCACTGGCCTCGCCGCCAGGCTCTACGCCGAACCGGTGCCGGTCGCGGCGGGCGTCGTGCAGGTGATGACGCTGCACAAGGCCAAGGGCCTCGAGTTCGATACGGTGATCCTGCCCGGGCTCGCACGCAAGACGCGAGGCAGCGACAGTCCGCCGCTGCGCTGGCGCCTGCGCGAGCAGGGCGCGCGCGGTCGCGTGCTGCTGCTGGCGCCGATGCATGCGCGCACCGGCGCCGCCACGGTACGGGATCCGGTCTACGACTACCTGAAGGCGATCGACGCCGACGAAAGCACGGCAGAACTGGGGCGCCTGATGTACGTCGGGTGCACGCGCGCCAAGCGCCGCCTGCACCTTCTGGCCGTGCCGGCCGTCCATGTGGACGCGTCGACGCAGCAACCGGAGTGGCGGCAGCCTCCAGCGCAATCGGCACTGGCGCGACTGTGGCCGGCGGTGATCGAGCACGCCGTGCCTGCGGCCCCACCACCGGCCGCTGCGACGGACGACACCGCGCCCCTGCCGGCGCCCCCATTGACGCGAATGCCGCTGGCGTGGCGCGCCGATGTCCCGCTGCCGGCGCTCGATGCCGCGCGCGCACGCGCCAGCATCGCCGCCGACGCTCTTCCCTTCGATTGGGCGGCCGCCACCGCAGCAGCCATCGGTACCGTGGCGCACCGGATGCTGGCGCAGGTGGCGCGGGATGGACTGGCGATGTGGACACCGGCGCGGATCGCGGCGTCGCAGGCGGCCGTCGACATCGCACTGGCCAGCGAAGGCGTGGCAAGCCCTGAGCGCGCCGACGCCGTGGCGCGTGTGCTGCAGGTGCTGACGCGCACCATGGCCGACGCGCGCGGCCGGTGGCTGTTCGACGCCGGGCACCTCGATGCGCACAGCGAGTGGGCGCTGGCGGGTGTCCTCGATGGGGAGGTGCGGCACGTCACGCTCGACCGCAGTTTCGTCGTGGATGACGTCCGGTGGATCGTCGATTTCAAGACCGGACGGCACGAAGGTGGGGACCCGACGGCGTTTCTCGATCGGGAGCATGAGCGTTATCGCGCGCCGCTCGAACGTTACGCCCGCATCATGCGGGGCCTGGACACGCGGCCCATCCGGCTGGCGCTGTACTTTCCGCTGGTGGACGGCGGCTGGCGGGAATGGTGCTGCGCTGCGGCGTGAGCGCCTGAAATACGATAGAATTCAAGCCTTTGTCTCATACTCATCGCTCCGGCAAGCCACCGCCGGACCGGGTGCGTTTCCACTGTGCGTATTTTCCGCGGACTGCCCGCGCACGCGTCGCAGCCCATCGCGTTGACGATCGGCAATTTCGACGGCGTGCATCGCGGCCATCAGGCCATGCTGGCGCGGCTTTGCGAAGCCGCGGAAGACCTGCGCCTTCCGCCCGCGGTGCTCACCTTCGACCCGCATCCGCGCGAGTTCTTTGCGCCGGATCGCGCGCCGCCGCGGCTGGTGCGGCTGCGGCAGAAGCTGGAGCTGTTCCGCACGCTTGGCGTCGAGCAGACCTACGTTGCGCGCTTCGATGCCAAGCTGGCGGCGCTGTCGCCGGCCGCCTTCATCGAGGACGTGCTGGTGCGCCGCCTGAATGCGCAATGGGTGCTGGTCGGCGACGACTTCCGCTTCGGCAAGGCGCGCGCCGGCAACATCGCCGTCATGCGCGAGCACGCGGCCACCTTCAGCGTCGAGGGCATGCGTACCGTTGTCGTGGGCGAGGACCGCGCTTCGTCCACTGCCGTGCGCGAAGCGCTGGCTGCCGGCGACCTGGCGCGCGCGGCAGCCCTGCTGGGCCGGCCCTTTGCGATCACCGGCCGCGTGGCGCACGGCGAGAAGCTGGGCCGGACGCTCGGCTTTCCGACGGCCAACATCGAGCTGCCGCAGCGCCCGCCGCTGTCCGGCATCTTCGCCGTGCGGGTCCGTGGCCTCGGCGGCGCATCCCGCATCGGCGTGGCCAGCCTGGGCGTGCGCCCGACGATCAAGGCAGGCGCCCGGCCCCTGCTCGAAGTGTTCGTGTTCGATTTCGATGAGAACATCTATGGCCGGCACGTCAGCGTGGAGTTCGTCCACAAGCTGCGCGACGAAGAAAAGTACGACGATCTGGCGGCACTCACCCGGCAGATCGAGACGGATGTGGCGCAGGCCCGCGAATTTTTCGCGACTGCCCCAATGTAGAACCTGGACAGGCCTTGCCGAAGAATCCCGATGCCCGACGACAACAAACCCGATTACAAGCGCACGCTCAACTTGACCGACACGCCGTTTCCGATGCGTGGCGATCTCGCCAGGCGTGAACCGCTGTGGCTCCGCGACTGGCAGCAGAACAAGGTGTACGAGGCCATCCGCACCGCGGCCGCCGGTCGCCCGCGCTTCGTGCTGCACGACGGCCCGCCGTATGCCAACGCGGACATTCACATCGGGCACGCGGTCAACAAGATCCTGAAGGACATCATCGTCAAGAGCAAAGGCTTCGCCGGCTTTGACGCGCCCTACGTGCCGGGCTGGGATTGCCACGGCATGCCGATCGAGGTGCAAATCGAGAAGACGCACGGCAAGCACCTGTCGGCGGCCGATACGCAGCGGCTGGCGCGCGCCTATGCAACGGAGCAGGTCGACAAGCAGCGTGAACAGTTCAAGCGGCTGGGCGTGCTGGGAGAATGGGACCACCCGTACCTGACGATGGCCTACAAGAACGAGGCCGACGAGATCCGCACGTTGGGCAAGATCCTCGACAAGGGCTACGTCTATCGTGGTCTCAAGCCCGTGAACTGGTGCTTCGATTGCCAGAGCGCGTTGGCGGAAGCGGAAGTGGAGTACGAGGATCGCGTCGACCTCGCGATCGACGTCGGCTTCCCGCTGCCTGACAGCGAACGCGCGCGGCTGGCAGCCGCATTCGGCATCGCCGCGCTGCCCGAAGGCCCGGTGCGCGCGGTGATCTGGTCCACGACGCCGTGGACCATCCCCGCCAACCAGGCCATCAACGCGCACCCGGATTTCATCTATGC
>JANNNM010000244.1:0-2404 GCA_031398535.1 Betaproteobacteria bacterium
GCGGCGACCACCGCGACCAAAGCACGGCACGTGCCTAGTCGTAGTGGCTCGCGAATTGCGGGGATATCACGAAATCGGCCGACCCGTTTGGATGCTCGACGATCTGCGTTTCGGCGCGGGCGGCGAGATTGAAGGACGACACGGTGGCGTTCATGGCAGGCCTTTTTTGGGGGTAGTGGGCGAGGGGCGGCGCGAATGTTGGCATTACAGAACACGAAAAAATGATACTCATCCAAACTGTACGTTACAAGGGAACTCTAACGTACATTCTTCATGTCGACAAATTTCCATTGCGCCGCATCACTTCGCCGGAACGGCGCGCCAGTGCTTGCCATTCCAATGTCATGAACGCGGCAGGGACCGTGAGCGCGCCTCAGCTCGACAGGCATTCAACGCAGTTGAACACTACAATATGACGTCGCTGATTAAACGCGAACGTCCCGCCATGTCACGGGACAATAGAAGCCGCCGAAACTCGCGGAAGGGTCGACGTGAGAGGCGTTGGGCAGGCGCGTGGCGTCAGAGCCGCTGCCAGACCCCGCCGACCAGGCCTTCGACCGGTTTGAAGGTGGCCTTGTAGGCCATCTTCCGGCTCTCGGCGATCCAGTAGCCGAGGTACAGGTGCGGCAATTGCAGCGCCCGGCAGCGCTCCACCTGCCATAGCACATTGAACGTGCCGTAACTGGTTCCGGGGACATCGGGCTCGAAGAACGTGTAGACCGACGACAGGCCGTCGACCAGGCGGTCGACCAGGCTGACCATCCGCAGCACCCCGTCTTCCCGGAATTCCACCAGGTCCGTGGCGACATTGCTGTGCAGCAAGAAGTGCTGGTACTGCTCGCGGCTGTCCTGGTCCATGCCGCCGCCGGGATGGCGAAAGCGCTGGTAGCGCAGGTACAGCGCGTAGTGCTCCGGGTCGTAGGCCAGCTCGCGGCGCGTGGTGGTCAGCGCGCCGTGCGCTCGCAGCACCCTCCGCTGCGTCCGGTTGGGCGCGAACTCCGCCACCGGCACGCGCACGGGAACACAGGCGCGGCAATGGTCGCAGTACGGTCTATAGGTGAACGCACCGCTGCGGCGAAAGCCCAGGCGCACCAGTTCGCTGTAGACGCGCGTATCGATCAGGTGACTGGGGGTGGCCACCTGCGATCGCGCGGCGCGGTCGGGGAGGTAGCTGCATGGATAGGGCGCCGTCGCGTAGAACTGCAGCGATGTCAGCGGAAGGTCGTTGAGCTTGCTCACCTTGCCCCAGTCGTGATTCCAGTCCCGACGGCGCCCGTGTGGTCGCCGGTGCGCCAAGGGCCCGAAGGCGCCGTCGAGTGTACCAAGTCGGCCAGACGGGCCGCAAACATCGTGCGCGGAATCGGCCGGGCGCCGAACCGTGCCAGGTGCGCCGTTTCCTGCTGGCAGTCGATCAGCGGAATGCCGCGCCGCCGCGCCTCGCCCACCAGCGCCACCAACGCCACCTTGGACGCGTCGGGCGCATGCGCGAACATCGACTCACCGAAGAACATCCGGTCGAGCTGGACGCCGTAGAGGCCGCCGGCAAGCTTGCCGCCCTGCCAGCTTTCGACGCTGTGGGCATACCCCAGCCGGTGCAGTTCGCAGTAGGCATCGGCGATCGCCGGCGTGATCCACGTACCGCCCTGCCCCGGCCGCGGCGTGCCCGCGCATGCTTCGATCACGTCGCGGAACGCCGTATCGAACCGCACGTCGAATGGCTGCGCGCGGACCCGCTTGGCCAGCGAGCGCGGCACGCGGAATTCATCGACATGCAGCACCATCCGCGGGTCCGGACTCCACCACAGGATCGGCTGGTCCTCCGAGTACCACGGGAAGATGCCGCGTCGGTACGCGGCCACCAGGCGCTCCGGCGAGAGGTCGCCACCGGCCGCCAGCAGGCCGCTCGGCTCGACGAGCGCCGCGGATAGCGGCGGGAACGGGCTGCCCGCGTCGAGCCACGGGATCATCCGCGGGATGCGCGGCGCGCACGCCGGCCCATCGCAACATTGGCGAGCGGGACCAGCGGGGCGAGTCGGGCGCGGCAGGCGGTCGGCATGTGGGTTCCGGTAGAATCGCACGCATTGTTTCATTCGCGGCGGGCTTTCTCGAAATCGGTGCCCGCCCACCGCATCATCGCGCCAGCTTGGCCCCGGTAGCTCAGTGGATAGAGCAGTCCCCTCCTAAGGGACAGGTCACACGTTCGATTCGTGTTCGGGGCGCCAACCACGTCTACCCATGTCGACATCACGCCCCCCTGCCGCCACGTCCCTGCCCGCCTCCCGCTATCGCATCGTGCCGCTTGATCCGCACGCGCACCTGTTCGAGGTCAGCATCACCGTCGACCAGCCTGCGGTGACCGGCCAGGCCTTCACGCTGCCGACGTGGATTCCCGGCAGCTACCTGG
>JANNNM010000355.1:0-4036 GCA_031398535.1 Betaproteobacteria bacterium
GCTGTTGAACTATGAGGACAAGTCCGTCGCCGCCATTTCAAATCTCTTCGGCGCCTACCTGCTGTCGGGTCGCCAGGTTCTTCGCTTTGATGGGCGCTCCAATGCGGTCGTAAGCTCGATTGAAATAGGGCGCGAGGGGACTTCCTTTACGCTGGTGAATGGGCCAAGTTCTTCTGAGCGCATCTATGTGGCCAGCGGTCCGGACAATGTCGTCACTGCGATTGACCTGACTGCGGATTCGGTAGTTGCCACCGTACAGGTCGGCAGCAATCCCGCGGCCCTTGCCACCTCAGCCGATCAGCGTTTCGTTTACGTCGCCAATCAGGGAAGCAATACCGTTTCAGTCATTGATGTTGCCACCAATGCGGTCACGGCAACGATTCCCGTGGGAATGGCGCCGTCCGTGGTGGTGGCATCGCCCGATGGAAAGCGGTTGGTCGTCGCCAATCGCGATGGCAATAGCGTGTCGGTGATCAACGCGGTGACGAACACGCACCAGACCACCATCGCGCTCGATGGAAGTCCAAGTGCTCTTGCCTTCTCCCCGGATGGCAACCGACTCTATGCGGCGATTTATTACGCCGATCAACCAAGGTCTCGCATTGCGGTGATCAACCCGGCCACGACCGCGCTGATAACCACCATCCCAGACATCGAATTCAGAGTGAATGGCATTTCGGTCACGCCCGATGGGCAAAAAATCTACGCCTCCACTAATGGCAAGGCCGTGTTCGGTACGTTGAATTTGATTTCGGCCGCCTCGAATACCGTCATTTCAACCTTCTCCATTGACGGCAATCGCGGCATCAGCAATATCATTCAATCGAACCTCCCGCCAGCGTTGGCCACGCTTGAGAACCCGCAGGCAGAGAGTTTTCAGAGTGGCATCGGCCTGGTTTCCGGATGGTCATGCCAGGGCAGCGACATTTCGATCATCTTTGATGACAATCCCACCGGGCCGACTGCCGGTCGCGCGCCCTATGGTTCGCCCCGTGCCGATACGTTGGCCACCTGCGGGGGGCTCAGCGCGGACAACGGATTCGGATTGCTGGTCAATTTCAACAACCTTGGACCCGGACGCCACAAGGCGCAATTGTTCGTCAATGGCATTGCGCGCAACCCACCATTCGAGTTCACGGTCACCGTGCCTGCCGGTGAGTTTCTAACCGGTGCCATCAAGGAGGTTCAGGTCAAGGATTTTCCGACTCCGGGCCGAAACGCGACGCTAATCTGGCAAGAGTCGCAGCAGAACTTTGCGATCAAATCCGTCACGCCTTAGTGCAATTGGGCTTTGCGGGACCGAGGTTGACGGAGGATGGCAGTTGCCGCCGTCGCGCGTACGCTGCTTCCGGTGACTCCTGATGGCCTCCTTCTCTCTCGCCCAACTGAACATCGGCATCATCCGCGCGCCGATGGACTCGCCGATGATGGCCGACTTCGCCAACAATCTGGCCCGGATCAACGCGGTGGCCGAAGCGTCCCCGGGCTTCGTCTGGCGCCTGCAGACCGACGCAGGTGACGCCACGTCCAGTCGCCACTTCGACGACGACAACATGCTGGTGACCATGTCGGGGTGGCGCGACGTCGAGTCGCTGCGGCACTATGTCTACAGCTCCGCCCACGTGGAGCTGATGCGCCGCCGCCGCGAGTGGTTTCAACCCATGCCGGAAGCGTTTCTCGTGCTGTGGTGGATACCGCAGGACCATCTGCCGAGTGTGGGGGAGGCCGTCGACAGGCTCGCCTTGTTGCGTGCGAACGGCCCGACGCCAGACGCCTTCACATTCCGCACGGTCTATCCGCCAACCTGACGCCGCAGCGACGTAGCACCCGCGATTCCCAGCATCAATGCGCCAGCGAGCAGTGCCCATCCATCCGACGCGGGAATTCCCGCGGCCGTTGCGGGTACCGGGCCGATCGCGGGGGCCGCCGTGTACCGAACGTCATCCACCACCCAGTTTCCCCCGGAGGTGCCAGGCACGAGTCCGCGTCGCGCGACCCGAAGTGTTCTAAATGGATAGGACGTGGCCAGTCCCAGGAAGCCGGGCGGTGGTTGCCCGGCACTGCCACCCAGGTTCACGGTGACCGAGCCCTGTTCGATCGTGTTGCCGCCCGCGTCGATGGTCGCCCAGTCGAGCGCCGACGTATTGGGGGCGATGTCGCAGCCGATGCAATTGAAGATGAAGCCGGCTGCAAGCGCGTCGCCTGGAAATGTTGCCACCAGTCCGACAAAGGCAGGCGGGGCACCCACCGGATTGAAGTAGGCCAGGTGGGTCGGCGTGCCGAGCGCCCCAAACCAGAATGCATACGGCACCGCTAGCAGGTTTTCCGTCACCCCCATTCCGCTCGTAAACAGCACGCCACCGGACACAAACGGATAGAGTTGCCCGACCGGGAGATCCTCGAACGTGGCCACGCCGGTTGTCCCCGCTGCAGTGAGGTAGGTCGATTTGTCAGTATAGATAGTCGCGGCCGACACAATGCCGGTTGCGATCCATAGTGAAGCGACGGCGACAATCCCCGCAAGTTTGCTTCGCTTCGACATGGCCGGGCTCCCTGATCGCAAGGCTTCCGGAAAATGTACACCGGTTTCGCGCCCGCCGCCGCGTGCCGCGATTGCGGGTCTCCGGTGTTTACATCCCCACAATATGCGGATATGCTCATAACCATATGCGCAAGGCCACCCGAACCAGCCCCACCCAGCCGCGAACGCGGGCAGTGTCCGCCGCCGCGGCCACCGACGACCTCGACCGCGTCTTCGCCGTCGTGGCGCGATACTTCGGCGTGCTGTCCGAGCCCACCCGTCTGCGCATCCTGCATACCATCTGCCAGGATGAACAATCGGTGTCCGCGATCGTGGCGACCACCGGCGCCACGCAGACCAACGTCTCGCGTCACCTCGCGCTGATGCACAGCGTGGGTGTCGTCAGCCGGCGTCGCGAAGGCAATGCCGTCTATTACAAGGTCAGCGACCCGGAGTTCGTCGAGATCTGCCGCACGGTGTGCGTGCGCATCGCCAGCCAGATCGACGAACAGAAGCCGTTGAAAAAGGACCTGCTGCAGTTTGCTGCCCGGCACTGACGGGGACCATCGTCACGGGCAAGGAGGAGTAGGGAAGATGTCGGCCACCAACGGCGCACCCGGGCGCATCCGCCTGGCGCCGGAACATCATCTTGACGCACCGCCGGAACCCGCGCGGCGCAGCTTCATGCGTCGCGCCATCGCGGCCGGCGGCGGCGTGCTGGCCGCCAGCACCGCGGTGCGCGCGCTCGCCGAAGAAGGCCTCGAGAAGAACCTGCCACCGAACGTGCCGGCGTGGACGCGATCGCTCGGCGCCCCGATCCTCGCGTCACCCTATGGCGTGCCCTCGCCATTCGAGGCCAACGTCAAGCGCCGTGAAAGCCCCGGCCTCACGCGCACGCCGCACTCCTCGGTGGCGTTCACACCGCTGCAGAATCTCTTCGGCATCATCACGCCGTCGGGCCTGCACTTCGAGCGTCACCACGCGGGCATGCCGGAGATCGATCCGCACCAGCACCGGCTGATGATTCACGGCATGGTCGCCCACCCGCGGCTATATACGATGGACGACATCGTCCGCTTTCCTGCGGTGTCGCGCGTGCACTTCATCGAATGCGGCGCCAACACCGGCATGGAATGGGGCAACGTTGCCGTGCCCACCGTGCAATACACGCACGGCATGCTGTCGTGCAGCGAGTGGACCGGCGTGCCGCTGGCCACGTTGCTCGACGAGGTGGGCGTGGATCGCCGCAAGGCGAAGTTCGTGCTGGCCGAAGGCGCCGATGGCGCCGCGCTGACGCGCACCGTGTCGATGCAGATGGCGCTGGACGATGCCATCGTCTGCTACGGCCAGAACGGCGAGATGCTGCGGCCGGAGCAGGGCTACCCGTTGCGGTTGCTGGTACCCGGCGTGCAGGGCGTGTCGAGTGTAAAGTGGCTGCGCCGGATCGAAGTCGGCGACCAGCCATGGAACACGCGCGAGGAGTCCGTGCACTACAGCGACCTGATGCCGGGGGGC
>JANNNM010000390.1:0-2287 GCA_031398535.1 Betaproteobacteria bacterium
CCCGCGGCGATGTACTCGCGCGCACGATCCACGGCGGCCTTGTAGCCGGCCTCGCCGAATTCGCTGGTGGCGTGCGCGGTCGCGGTACCCGTCTGGTACGGGATGGCCACCGGCTCGCGCAATTTGCGCCGCAGCTGCGCCAGGCGCTCGCGCGCGCCGGCATAGGCCTCGGGCAGCGCCGGATCGGCGTACACGATCAGCGAGATCTTGCCTTTCAGGTTGTCGACGACCGCCAGTTCCTCTGTCAACAGCAGCAGGAAATCCGGGATGTCGGCCAGGCCCGGCGTGGGCGGGTTGGCGGTATGCGCCAGCTTGTGCTCGATGTGCCGCACGATGTCGTAGGCGAAGTACCCCGCCAGCCCGCCGCAGAAGCGCGGCAGGCCCGGCAGCGGCGCGGCGTGAAAGCGCGACCGGAATGTCTCGACGAAGGCCAGCGGATCGCCATCGAAGGACTCCCGGATGCCGCCGTCGTCCTCGACATCGACGTGGTTGCCGCGCGCGCGCAACCGCACCTTGGCGGGCAGGCCGATGAACGAGTAGCGGCCGAACCGTTCGCCGCCCACGACCGACTCGAGCAGGAATGAATACTTCTGGTTGGCGAGCTTCAGGTACAGCGACAGCGGCGTGTCGAGATCCGCGAACAGCTCGAGGACCAGCGGGATGCGGTTATAGCCCTGCGCCGCCAGGGCGCGGAATTCCACTTCGGTGATCATGAATCGACCTCGTGCTTGAACGTGTTGCCATCCAGTGCGTCGCTAGAACGGGTGTGCGCGCGACACGTGACGCGGGATCAGGAGGGGCGCCGCCAGCGCCACTCGCCCGCGCGCCGCCACGCCGCAGGCGCGGCAGGCGAATCGGCAACGAAGAGGTCGGAAGTGTTCATGTCGAGGAGCGGGCGCGACGCACCCAGTTCCGCAGGTCGGCCAGCGAATCGACTATACCATCGGCTGCAAAGCTTTGCACCGGCCGGCCCTCGGTGTAGCCGTAGGGCACCGCCAGCGCCGGACACCCTGCCGCGCGTGCCGAATCGATATCGTTGGCGGAGTCGCCCACCATCAGCAACCGCCCCGGCGCGACGCCAAGCTGCTGTGCCGCCAGCAGCAGCGGCGCGGCGTCAGGCTTCTTGGCGCTGGCGTCGTCGCCCCCCACGATCGAGGCGAAGTACTGCTGCATCGCGGCGTGCTCGAGATGCGGCCGCACGAAGCGCGTGGCCTTGTTGGTGACCACCGCCAGCTTGTAGCCCTCGGCATGCAGCTGCGCCAACGCCTCCATCACGCCGTCGTACGGCACGGTCTCGTCGCCGAGCACCGCGGCGTAGTGTTCCTGGTAGCGCAACATCAGCGCCGCCATGGCCACTTCGTCGCGGGCCGGCGCGCCGCAGAGCTTCAGCGCGCGCGTCAGCAGGTTCAGCATCCCCTTGCCGACCAGATCGCGAATCGCATCCGTCGGCAACGGTGCGAAGCCTTCCTCGACCAACAACGTGTTCACGGCCGAGGCGAGGTCGTGGACCGTATCGAGCAGCGTGCCGTCGAGGTCGAACGCGATCGCGTCCACTTCGAAGACGTAGGCTTCCTCGGCGTCAGGCATGGGCTGCCAGCGCCGCGCGCATCCGGGTGATCGTGGCCTTGTAGTCGGGCGTGCTGAAGACCGCGCTGCCCGCGACGAACGTGTCCGCGCCTGCGGCGGCGATCGCCGCGATGTTGTCGACCTTCACGCCGCCATCCACTTCGAGCAGGATGGCGCGGCCCGTGCGTTGCTGGGACGCGTCGATCAGCTTGCGCGCGGCCTTCAACTTCTCCAGCGCATGCGGAATGAACGACTGGCCGCCGAAGCCCGGGTTGACCGACATGATCAGCACGAGGTCGAGCTTGTCGATCACGTGCATCAGCCAGTCGAGCGGCGTGGCCGGGTTGAATACCAGACCGGCCTTGCAGCCGGAGTCGTGGATCAGGCCGATCGTGCGGTCCACATGGTCGGAGGCCTCCGGATGAAAGCTGATGATCGACGCGCCGGCCTGCGCAAAATCCGGGACGATGCGGTCGACCGGCCGCACCATCAGGTGCACGTCGATCGGGATGGTCACATGCGGCCGGATCGCGGCGCAGACGAGCGGTCAGATCGTGAGGTTGGGAACATAATGGTTGTGCATCACGTCGAAGTGGATGAAGTCCGCGCCCGCGGCCTCGACCGCGCGAACCTCCTCGCCCAGCCGCGCGAAATCGGCGGACAGGATCGACGGTGCTATCCGGTAGGTTGGGGGCATCGGGCTATAATCCGGCAGGTTTCG
>JANNNM010000392.1:0-10518 GCA_031398535.1 Betaproteobacteria bacterium
ATGGGATACGGAGCGCAACGACGGCGTATTGCTCTACCTGCTGCTCGCCGACAAGGACGTGGAGATCGTCGCCGATCGCGGCATCCACGCGCAGGTGGGCGCCGAGGCGTGGGAAGCCATCTGCAAGACGATGGAAGCCGAATTTCGCGCGGGGCGTTACGCGGAAGGGGTCCTGGCTGGCATCGCGGCCATCACGGCGCTGCTGGAAGCGCATGCGCCCGGCACGGGTGGCGCCAACGAACTGTCGGACCGGCCCATCATCCTCTGACAAGCCGCGGTTTCAGTGCGGCGGCTTCTCGTCCGGTGGGCACCCGTCATGGTCGGCGATCAGGTGCATCGAATCGCCCTTCGACTGGTTGTACAGGTGGCGCCACAGCACCAGCAGCATCGCGCCGGACATGAACACACCGAACAGCACGATGGCGCGATTCACGCTGATGCCCTCGCGGATCATGAACGCGTAGAGCCCCACCATCACCAGGATGCCGATGTTCTCGTTGAAGTTCTGCACCGCGATGGAGTGGCCAGCACCCATCAGCACGTGGCCGCGGTGCTGCAGCAAGGCGTTCATCGGCACGACGAAGAACCCGGCACAGGCACCGATGGCGATCATCAGCACCACGGCCACGGTCAGGCTGTTGACGAAGATCATCGTGATCACGATGAGGCCCATGGCCACGCCGATCGGCAGCACGTTCACGGAATTGCGCAGCGTGATGTAGCGCGCGGCGACCACCGCGCCAAGCGCGATGCCCACCGCGACCACGCCCTGCAGGTACGAAGCCTGCGAGAGATCGAAGCCCAGCTGCTTGGCGGCCCAGGCCAGCACGATGAACTTGAGCGTCGCACCTGCGCCCCAGAACAGCGTGGTGGTGGCCAGCGAGATCTGGCCCAGCTTGTCGCGCCACAGCAGCACGACGCAGTGCGAGAACTCGCGGATCAGGTAGAGCGGATTCTTGCTCGGCACGCGATGGTCGACGCCGGTGTCCGGGATGTACCAGTTGAAGAGCGCGGCAACGCCATAGAAGAACACGATGATGCAGATGGCGGCTTCAGGCGGCGTATCGATCCCGGTGTCGATCACCGGCAGGTCAAAGCCCAGTATCGCCGTGGACACCTTGGTGCTGACCAGCGCGCCGCCCAGCAGCACGCCCAGGATGATCGAGCCCACCGTAGTGCCCTCGATCCAGCCGTTGGCCACCACCAGCTGGCGGGCCGGAAGCAACTCGGTCAGGATGCCGTACTTCGCCGGCGAATACGCGGCGGCGCCGAAGCCGACCACCGCGTAGGCCAGCAACGGGTGGATCGTCGTCAGCATCATCAGGCAGCCGACGATCTTGATCGCGTTGGTGATCAGCATGACTCGGCCCTTGGGCATCGAGTCGGCGAAGGCCCCTACGAGCGGCGCCAGCACCACATAGGAGACGACAAAGCATTGCTGCAACGCGGGCGTCATCCACTCCGGCTCATTCAACTCGTGCAGGAGTTTGATGGCGGCAATGAGAAGCGCGTTGTCGGCCAGCGACGAAAAAAACTGCGCCGCCATGATGGTGTAGAAACCGCGCTTCATATCCTCGAAGTGTCGTCCCGGGCCACGCGGTGGGGGGTTGAGGCTTGATCGCGCGACTTGAGGGTCCCCCCGGTCGCGGCGCGTTGCCGTATCGTTATAATAGGTGACGACGCGTGGCCCGCGCTTTATACCATGTTTGTCTCAGGTGACCGGCTCGACCGGCACGCGAGGCCATGGACGCAGCGGGTCCGGCGACGCAGCCGTCCCCTTTCTGGAATCCGACCCCCCACCTCCCGCCGGATGGCCCGCCCGCTCTTTGCGCAGATCAACCTGGCGGCACTTCGCAGCAACGTGCGCCGGGTCCGCGAGCGTACGCCCGGCGCGCAAGTGCTGGCCGTGGTCAAGGCCAATGCCTATGGCCATGGCTTGAAGCGCGTCCTGCCGGCCCTGGACGATACGGATGGCCTGGCGCTGGTCGAGCTCGATGCCGCACTGGCCTTGCGCGACGAGCATTACTCGCGGCGCATCCTGATGCTGGAAGGTTTCTTCGCCGAGACCGAGCTTCCTGAGTTTGGGCACAAGCGCCTCGCGACTGTAGTGCACGACGCTGAACAGGTGCGCATGCTCGAGACGACCATCCTCGCGCGCCCCCTCGAGGTCTTCATCAAGGTCAACACCGGCATGAACCGGCTGGGTTTCGCGCCGTCCGAGGTGGCAGGCGTGTGCAAGCGCCTGGCCTCGGCGCCGTCGGTGGCGGCGTTGCGGCTGATGATGCACTTCGCACGCTCGGACGAGGACGACGGGCTCGTCGAGCCGATGGCCGCCTTCGAGGCCGCGTGCAAGGGGTTGCCGTATCCACGCTCGCTGGCCAACTCCGCCGGCATCGTGCGCTTTCCGCAGGTGGGCGGCGACTTCGTGCGGCCGGGCATCATGCTCTATGGCGCGTCGCCGTTTCCTTACGATACGGCCGACATGCTGGGGCTGCAGCCGGTGATGACGTTGCGCTCCGCCATCATCGCGGTGCAGGAACTGAAGGCCAACGACAGCGTGGGCTACGGCGCCACGTATACGGCATCGCGGCCGCACCGGATCGGCGTCATCGCGTGCGGCTACGCCGACGGCTATCCGCGTCACGCGCCCAACGGCACGCCGGTGCTGGTGTGCGGCAAGAAGGTGCGCATGGCCGGGCGGCCGTCGATGGACATGCTGACGGTGGACCTGACGGAAGTACCCGAGGCCCGCGTCGGCAGTCCCGTGGTGCTGTGGGGCGAAGGCCTGCCGGTGGACGACGTGGCCAGTGCCGCCGCCACCGTGGGTTACGAATTGCTGTGTGCGGTCGCGCTCCGCGTGCCGCACGTCACCAGCGAGGTCGGCGGCATCGACCTCGAGCTGTAGGTCCATCGTCCGCGGACGGGAGAAGTCAACGTGTATACCGTCGTGACCGGCGCCGCCGGTTTCATCGGATCGAATCTCGTGCGGGCGCTGAACGCGCGCGGCGACCACCGCATCATCGCGGTCGACAACCTGAAGGAGGCGGACAAGTTCCGCAACCTGGTCGACGCCGACATCGCCGATTACCTCGACCAGGATGAGTTTCTAGCGCGCCTTGCCGCGGGGGACTTCGACGACGACATCACGGCCATCCTGCACCAGGGGGCGTGCTCCGACACGATGGAGTCGGACGGTCGCTACATGCTGCGCAACAACTACCGGTATTCGGTCACGCTGCTCGACCATTGCCAGAACAACGACGTGCCGTTTCTCTACGCATCGAGCGCATCGGTGTACGGGGCCAGCACGACGTTCGTCGAGGACCGCGCGCACGAAGCACCGCTCAACGTCTACGGCTACTCCAAGTTCCTGTTCGACCAGTATGTGCGGCGGGTGCTGCCGGAGCGCACGGCACCCATTGTCGGCTTCCGCTACTTCAACGCGTACGGCCCGCGCGAATCGCACAAGGGCCGGATGGCGTCGGTGGCGTATCACTTCTTCCATCAGTATCGTGCCGAGGGCAAGGTCCGGCTCTTCGACGGGTCGGGCGGCTATGCGGCGGGCGAGCAGCGCCGCGACTTCGTGTTCGTCGACGACGTGGTCGCGGCCAACCTCGATTTCCTCGATCACCCGGCGCGTTCCGGCATCTTCAACCTGGGGTCGGGGCGCGCGCAGAGCTTCAACGAGGTGGCCGTCGCGACGATCAACGCTTGCGCTGCCGCGGACGGTGCGCCGTCGCGGTCACTCGAAGCGTTGGTTGCCGAGGGCGCGATCACCTATGTGCCGTTTCCCGCCGCGTTGGCCGGCAAGTACCAGAGCTTCACGCAGGCCGACCTGACGGCATTGCGCCACGCGGGCTTCAAGCCGCCGATGGCGACGGTGGAGGAGGGCGTGTCGCGCTACGTCGAATGGCTGATGGCGCAGCCGAAGTAGCGCGCCTTAAGGTGATGGTTCGTTGACCGGAGGTGCGCCGCGCGTTGCGGCATGCCTCCCGACGAACCCTTCCATCACCGCAAGGAGCACGTCATGCCCAAGTTCATCGCCGCGTTCGCGCTGGCGCTTGCCCTGCAGTTCGCAGGCGCCGGGTTTGCCATCGCCGCCCTCAACCTCAATACGGCCACCAAGGACGAACTGATCGCGCTGCCTGGCATCGGGCCGGCCAAGGCGCAGGCCATTCTCGACTACCGCAAGACCAACGGCCCGTTCAAAACGGTGGACGACCTGCGCAATGTCAAGGGCATCGGGGTCAAGCAGCTTGAGCGCCTGCGCCCGGACATCGCGGTCACCTCCACGCCAGCCAAGGTGGCAGCGGCGGCGGCACCGGCGGGCAAGGATGCCCCGCGCACGGCAGGTCCCGCCGCCAAAGGCGAGGTCAAGCCTGTGGCTGATGCCAAGCCGCGACCATAATCCGGTTGCGGTTACCAGGGGTCCCCGGCCGGGTCCGGCACGCGCTGCCAGCAGCGGCGCTGTCGTGCCTTGCCGGTGACGTGGTCAACCCGTACCATCCGTTGCGCGTTGGTGGCTCACCCTGCACAACCTTGTGCAGGGCGCACACCGTCGACAACGATAACGGGGAGATCACTGCATGAAACAACTGCTGCTTGCATTCATCTGGCTGGTGCTGTCGAGTTTTGCGATGGCCGCCGTCAACATCAACACGGCCACGAAGGAAGAACTCGATGTGCTGCCGGGCATCGGCCCGGTGAAGGCGCAAGCCATCGTCGACTACCGCAAGGCCAACGGCCCGTTCAAGTCGCTCGAGGACCTGAAGAAGGTCAATGGCATCGGCGACGCCACGTTCAACAAGCTGAAGAGCGATATCGCCATCAGCGGTGCGTCCACGCCGGCCAAGGCCGCGGCGCCCGCTGCTGCGGCTCCGGCTGCCGCAGCGCCGGCCAAGGCGGCAATGCCGGCTGCACCGGCAGCAGCACCTGCGCCTGCGGCGCCAGCCAAGGCCGCGGCGCCCGCAGCCGCGCCTGCACCTGCGGCACCGGCCACCACGGCACAGGCCGCGGCACCTGCTGCAGCGCCTGTGCCTGCTGCAGCCCCGGCCGCAGCACCGGCCAAGGCCGCCGCGCCGTCCCCGGCAACCCCGCCGCCGCCCGCGCCGAAGGCCGAGCCCGCCAAGGCGCCTGCGGCTGCGGCAGCACCGGCCAAGGATGCCAAGGCGCCGGCGCCTGCGGCAGCGCCAGCCAAGGACGCCAAGGCGCCGGCTCCTGCGGCAGCGCCGGCCAAGGATGCCAAGGCGTCTGCCGCCGCCGCGCCCGCCAAGGATGCGAAGTCGAAGGACGCCAAGACCAAGGACGAAGCACCGAAGAAGTAGTAGCGGCAACACGACAAGCGGCCCTCGCGTCGCGGTGCATCGTACGCACCGCGGCCGCGAGGTCCGTTTGTTTGCGTGGCGTGGTTGCTAGTTTCGCAGCGGCACGCCGGCCAGTCGCAACGCACCCTCGCGCAGCGTCTCGTCGCGCTTGGCAAAGCAGAACCGGATCACGCGATGGTCGGTTCCATCGCGATAGAACGCCGACAGCGGGATCGTGGCGATCCCGTGCGCGACCACCAGGCGCTGGACGAACGCGGATGCGGGTTCGTCGCTGATCCGCGCGTAGGTGGCCAGCTGGAAGTAACTGCCGGCGCACGGCAGCAGGTCGAAGGCGGTATCGGCCAGCAAGTGGCGGAAGTCGTTGCGCTTCCGTTCGAAGAACGCGGGCAATGATTCGTAGCGCGACGGGTCCTGCAGGAATGCCGCCAGCGCATGCTGCACCGGCGCGTTGACGGTGAACACGGTGAACTGGTGGACGCGGCGGATCTCGGCCGTCAGCGCGGCCGGGGCCAGTGCATAGCCCACCTTCCAGCCGGTCGCATGGAAGGTCTTGCCGAAGGACCCGATCACCACGCTGCGGGCGGCCAACTCGTCGTGCCGCGCGAGGCTCTGGTGCTGCTGCCGGTCGTACACCATGTGCTCGTAGACTTCGTCGCTGATGACGACGATCGGCGTGTCGCGAACGAACGCCGCCAGCGTGTCGAAATCTTCGGCGGTGAACACGCTGGTCGCCGGATTGCTCGGCGTGTTGAGAAGGATGAACCGCGTCCGCGGCGTGATCGCATCGCGCACGGCATTCCAGTCGATGCGGTAGTCCGGGAACGTGAGCGGCAGCGGCACGGGTGTGGCCCCGGCAAGTTGCACCGCCGGGATGTAGCTGTCGTACGCGGGCTCGAACAGGATCACTTCGTCGCCGATGTGCGCCAGCGCCTGGATCGTGGTGAAGATCGCCTGTGTGGCGCCGGTGGTCACCGTGATTGCGCTGACCGGGTCGTACTGACGACCATAGAGCCGCGCCACTTTCGCGGCAATGGCTTCGCGCAGCGCGAATACGCCGGGCATCAGCGGATACTGGTTGTGGCCCGCGCGCATCGCCTCGGTGACGAGGTCGATCAGCAGCGGATCGATCGGATAGTCGGGGAAGCCCTGGCCCAGGTTGACGGCATCGTGCTTCTGCGCCAGCGCCGACATCACCGTGAAGATGGAGATGCCGGAGGCGGGGAGCTTGCTGCGAACGGGGAGGTCGGGTGGAGCGTGCATCGGCAGAATCCTGCGTGGCGTGGCGCGGCGGGCGCGCGGTGGCGGTGGCGGAGAGTCGAGGTGGGCGATTATGCATGGGCGCCCGGCATGGCTTGCCAGTCGTGCATCGGCGTGCCGGGCAGGCCAATCGAGTTCGCTACAATGACCGGATGACTTCCCCTTCCGGCGCCCCGCATTACCCCACTCTCGAAGACGCGATCGGCAATACGCCGATGGCGCGCCTGCAGCGGCTGCCCGGTGGCACGACCAACGTGATCCTGGGCAAGCTCGAAGGCAACAATCCCGCGGGGTCGGTGAAGGACCGGCCGGCGATGTCGATGATCGTCGAGGCCGAGAAGCGCGGCGACATCAAGCCGGGCGACACGCTGATCGAAGCCACGTCGGGCAACACCGGCATCGCGCTGGCGATGGCCGCCGCCATCAAAGGTTACCGGATGGTGCTGATCATGCCGGACAACCTGTCGATCGAGCGGCGGCAGACGATGACGGCGTTCGGCGCCGAGCTCATCCTCGTCACGAAGGCGCTCGGCATGGAGGGCGCACGCGACCTGGCCGACACGATGCGCGACGAAGGCAAGGGCGTGATCCTCGACCAGTTCGCCAATCCGGACAATCCGCTGGCCCACTACCGCACCACCGGTCCTGAGATCTGGCGCGATACCGGCGGGCGCATCACGCACTTCGTATCGGCGATGGGCACCACCGGCACGATCATGGGCGTGTCGAAGTTCCTGAAGGAAATGAATCCCGCTATCCAGATCGTGGGTGCGCAGCCGGCCGAGGGCGCGTCCATCCCCGGCATCCGCAAGTGGCCTGAGGCCTACTTGCCCAGGATTTACGACGGCAAGCGCGTCGACCGCATCGAATCGGTCACGCAAGCCGATGCCGAGGAAACCACGCGCAGGCTGGCGCGCGAGGAAGGCATCTTCTGCGGCATTTCGGCGGGTGGCGCGTGCGCAGTTGCATTGCGCATCTCGCGCGAGGTGGAGGACGCCACCATCGTATTCATCGTCTGCGACCGCGGCGACCGCTACCTCACCACGGGCGTGTTCCCCTGATGACACCGGTGCTGGTGTTCGATCTCGAGACGGTGCCCGATGTCGCGGGCATCCGGCGCATCCACGATGCGCCGTCGTCGCTGAGCGATGCTGATGTCGTCGCCTGGTTCAGCCAGAAGCGCCGGACGGCCACGGGCTCGGACTTCATGCCGCTGTACCTGCAGAAGATCGTGGCCATCGGCTGTGCATTGCGCACGGCGCAGGACTTGCGCATCTGGTCGATCGGCGAGCTGGACGACCCCGAACCTGAACTGATCCGCCGCTTCTTCGACGGCATCGACAAATTCACGCCGCAGCTCGTGTCATGGAACGGTGGCGGCTTCGACTTGCCTGTGCTCAATCACCGTGCGCTGATCCACGGCATCACTGCGGAAAAGTACTGGGACTGGGGCGACCAGGACCGCGATTTCAAGTTCAACAGTTATCTCGGCCGCTATCACACGCGGCATCTCGACCTGATGGACGTGCTGGCGCTGTACCAGCCACGCGCCAGTGCCGGCCTCGATGCGATGGCGCGGCTGTGCGGCTTTCCCGGCAAGCTCGGGATGGACGGCAGCGAAGTGGCGGCCGCCGTTGAACGCGGCGAGCTCGCGGAAGTGCGCAACTACTGCGAGACGGATGTGCTCAACACGTATCTCGTCTACCAGCGGTTCCGGCTGCTGCGCGGCGAGCTTTCCGCCGGTGAATACTCGACGGAGATCGCGCAGGTGCGCGAGCGCATTGGCGCCTCCACCGCGCCGCATTGGCAGGCCTTCATCGCGGCGTGGACGGTGGCGTAACGGTTACGCCGCCAGGAACGGCAATGGCGCATAGCGCCCGCCCAGCGCAGCGCGCGAATCCACGCCCCACCATCGTTCGAGCACGGTGGCGTACACATTGCGATAGTCGAGCGCGAACGCCGGGTTGCCGTCCGCCGACAGCCGGGCGAGATCGGGCGCACTGCCCACCATCCCTCCCGTCACGCGGCCGCCCAACGCGAAGTGGACGTTGGCGGTGCCGTGGTCGGTGCCGCTGTTCTGGTTTTCCTTCGGTCGACGGCCGAACTCCGCGTAGGTCAGCACGACGGTGTCGTCCCACTTGCCGAGCTCGGTGAGCGCGGACTGCAGCGCGACCAACCCGGCGGCCAGTTCGCCCAGTAAACGCGCTTGCGTACCGGGTTGATTCGCGTGGGTGTCGAAGCCGCCAAGCGTCACGCGCAACACCGCCACACCGGACGGATTGGCGATGATCCGTGACGCGGTGCGGATCGCGTTGCCGAAGCCGCCGCCGGGGAACGCGGTCTTGAACACCGGCTTGCCATCGAGGTGACCCGCGGCCTGCACGATGTCGGACTCCACCCGGAGGATATGCGCCAGCGCCTTGTTGCGCGCGGCGGCCGCCGGCTGCGCCAGTTTCGACTGACGCAGGAACTGGTCCGTATCGGCCAGCGCGATCGCGCGCGTGCCGCTGCCGGCGAGCGGACCGAGATCGTTGGAACCGACGATCACGCCGTCGGCCGCGAACGAGCGCGGGGTGGGGCTGGCGGCGAACGCGCGCGTCAGCCAGCCGTCCTGCAACACCTGTTCGCTGCGGCTGCCGGTATCCCAGATCTCGATGGAGCGGAAGTGCGACAGGTTGGGGTCGGGGTAGCCCAGACCTTGCAACACGGCCAGCTTGCGGTCGTTCCATAACGGCAGCAGCGGCGCCAGCGCAGGATGCAGTCCGGCCCGGTCGGTGAGTTGCACCACCTGGTCGGCCGGAATCGCGATCTTCGGCCGCAACGCGTAGTAGGCCGCATCCCGATAGGGCACCAGCGTGTTGAGACCGTCGTTGCCGCCCTTCAACTCGACCAGCACCAGCACCTTGCGGTAGTCGGCTGTGGCGGGTGCCGCCGCGACGGCAAGTTGCGCGGCGCCCAGGGTGCCGAAAGGAAACGTAGCCAGGCGCGCGAACGGCAGCGCAGCGGAGGCACGGAGAAAGTGGCGTCGGTTCATGGCGGGACCTTCCGTGGGCATGATGGCTACTTGAGCTGATATGCCGGGTCGAGCAGCGTGGCGCGCATGAACGTCGTGGCGTCCAGATCCGCCGTGGGCGCATCGGCCGCCACCGGGGGCAGCGGCAGCAGCAGTCCTTGTGCCGTCTCCATCTTCGCGACGGGGGTGGCGCCTTGCCGGTGTGCAACCCACTGCGTGGCGTCGAACTGCAGGTTGCGCATGCCGCGTTCGACAGCCAGCGCGGCGTTGCGCGCGCGGACCTTGTCATCCTCGGCGGCACCGGGCACGAAAGGCGTGGCCGGGATGCGCGCGGCGGGTGCCATCGTGCCCATTGCCGTCATGGCGGAATCGCGCTCCGGCATCGCGGCGGACATCGTGGTGGACGGCGGTGCCACCACCGGCATGCCGCCGGGCAACCGGGCTTCGGAGGCGCGCACCAGTCGGTCGAGGAACTGCTTGCGCGCCAGCAGCGTGCTGGAGTTGATCCAGACCTCGCCACCCGGCCAGCCCTTCACGTTGGGCGGCGACATCAGGTTCTGCCCCATGCCGGCCACGGCAATCGCGAATGGTGTAGCGGTCACCGGTGTCAGTTCGAACTGGCGCAGCGTCCCCACGACGAGTTCCACCGGACTCTTGACCAGCGTGCCGCGATTCTCCGCGGCCCAGAAGGCGTTGGACAGCAACAGCGCGCGCAGCGCTGGCTTGATGTCGTAATCCTGGCCGCGAAGGATCTGCGCGACGCGCTGCACCTCCGCGGCGTCAGGCTCGGGCGACACGAACTCGCGCCAGAGTTTCGTCGTGACGAACACCGAGGTGGCGGGCTGCGCGAGCAGGATGTCCAGCACCTGGTCGCCATCGAAGCGGCCGGTCCTGCCGAGCACCGTCTTGACGCCATAGTCGTGC
>JANNNM010000401.1:0-1824 GCA_031398535.1 Betaproteobacteria bacterium
GTGCTGTTCCTGGCCTCGCCGCTCGCCCACTGGGTGACGGCGCAGGTCATCGGCGTGAACGGCGGGCAGGGCTTCGCGAAGTAGGTCAGGCCGTCGGCGGCACGTAGCCCTGCGGCATCTCGGCGCCACCGCCGAAGAAATGCTTTTCCATCTGTTCGGCCAGCCATTTGCGCGCGCGCGCGTCGGCGAGACTCAGCCGGTTTTCATTGACGAGCATCGTCTGGTGCTTGAGCCACGCAGCCCAGGCTTCTTTCGACACGCTTTCGTAGATGCGCTTGCCGAGTTCGCCCGGATACGGCGGGAAATCGAGTCCTTCGGCCTCGCGGCCGAGCTTGATGCATTTGACCATGCGGGCCATCGGGATGCTCCTTACAACGGTTTGCGGTACACGAGCGACTTGCGCTGGAAATTGTAGAGCGCCTGCTTCTGCTGCGGCAGGTCGGCCACGGCAGCGGTACGAAAGCCGCGCTCGAGAAACCAGTGCGCAGTCTTGGTGGTGAGCACGAAGATCTCGGTGAGCCGCAGCTTGCGGGCACGGACCTCGACCTCGCGCAGCAGCGCCTCGCCGTAGCCTTCGCGGCGGAAGTCGGGTTGCACCGCCAGGGCGGCCAGTTCGCCGATCTTCTCGTCGGGAAATGCATAGAGCGCCGCGCAGCCGACGATGTTGCCGTCGTACTCGGCGACGACGAAGCGTTCGATCTCGGATTCCAGGCGTTCGCGCGAACGGCGCACCAGCACGCCTTGTTCTTCCAGCGGCTCGATGATGGCCAGGATGCCACCGACGTCGTCGATCGTGGCGTTGCGGATGTTGGCCAGCGCGGTGGCGGCCACCATCGTGCCCACGCCGTCGCGCGTGAAGAGTTCGAGCAGCATCGCGCCATCCATCCGGCGGCTGATGAGGTGCGCGCGCTTGACGCCGTTGTTGCAGGCGCGGATGGCGGCGGGCAGGTACACGCGGACATCCGGCGCCAGCTTGTCGCTTTTTTCGAGCAGGACCTCGGCGTCGCTGGTCGACAGGTCGGTGAGCATCTGCCGGCGGCCATTGCGCACGCCGTCGGTGTCCATCAGGAAGATGAGCTTGACGGCTTCGAGGCGCACGGCCACCTGGGTGGCCACTTCCTCGACTGTGACGTTGAAGATCTCGCCGGTGGGTGAGTAACCGATCGGCGAGATCAGCACGATGTCGCCGTCGTCGAGGCGCTGCTGGATGGCCTCGGTGTCGATGCGCCGGATCTCGCCGGTGAGCTGCATGTCGACACCGCCGACGATGCCCATCGGCTTGGCGGTGAGGTAGTTGCCACTGGACACGCGGTTGCGCGCCCCGGCCATCGGCGAATTGGCGAGGCCGAGCGACAGCAGGGCCTCGATCCGCGCGCGCACCTGGCCCGCGGCTTCGAGCACGCAGTCCATCGAATCGGGATCGGTCACGCGCACGCCGTGCGCGTACCGGCTGGGGATGCCTTGCGCGGCAAGGATGGCCTCCACCTGGGGCCGGCAGCCGTGCACCACGACAAGGCGGATGCCGAGGCTGTGCAGCAGGTTGAGATCGTGGACCACACCCAGGAACTCGTCGTCGGCGACCACTTCACCGCCAAAGGCGATCACGAAGGTCTTGCCGCGAAACGAGTGGACGTAAGGCGCCGCCGAGCGGATCAGATGCACGAATGCGCGCATCGTGGCGGAATTGGCGGCAGGGGTGACGGCAGGGGCGCGGGGCATGGAGGTGGCCGATCAGGTGCGCGCGATTATAGCGTGGCGTCGCGTCGGGGCGACGCATGCAACAAAGGGGTCAGGGTCAGCTAAACAAAGGGGTCAGGGTCAATT
>JANNNM010000411.1:0-4568 GCA_031398535.1 Betaproteobacteria bacterium
CCTGCAGAACAGCAAGCTGGCGCAGGTGAAGACGCTGCAGGCCGCACCGCAGACCGGGGGCGTGGACCTGCTGCAGAACACCGTGCCGATCATCACCAACGAAACCTACAGCGGCTTCGGCGGGTATGTCACGGTGCCGGCCGGGACCGCGCAGATCATGAGCTTCGTCGACACCGGCACGACGACGCCCACGCTCGCCTCCGTCACGGCAACGCTGGCACCGGGGACCGACCAGACCGTGTTTCTCACCGGCTTTCCCTCGGCGTTGCAGGCGGTGTACCTCGCCGATCTCAACTTGGTGGCGCCGCCGAATGGCGTGCTGGTGCGCTTCGTCAATGCGTCGCCCAATGCCGGGCCGGTGAACATCGACGGCGCCACGCCGGCGCTGGTCACGGGTCTCGCCTCGCCTACCGCATCGGGCTACGTCAACATGACGCAGGGAACGGTCACGTTCACGTTCACGGATGCGACGACCGGGGCTACGCTGGTCACGCTGCCCAACGTTTCATTGACGTCGCCGCAGACCTATTCGATCTACCTGCTGGGACCGGTCGGCGCGCTGACCGCGGCGGACACGCAGGACTTCTGATCCCGCGGGGGGGGGGCGGCCGGCGCGCCGGATGGCGCGCTGGCCCCCGGACCGCAACAACTTCGAGCGAGGCCCCATGACTGCTGCATCGTCCGCACGCTGGACCGGCATGTACCCGATCGCGCCGACGCCGTTCACGGCCTCGGGCGACCTTGACCTGTCCGGCATGCGCCGCGTGCTCGACTGCATGGTCGACCAGGGCGTCGACGGGATCTGCATCCTGGCCAACTACTCCGAGCAGTTCCTGCTGACGGATGCCGAGCGCACCCAGTTGCTCGATCTCGCGCTGTCGCATGTCGCGGGGCGCGTGCCCGTGATCGTCACCTGCAGCCACTTCAGCACGCGCGTTGCGGGTGAACGTGCCCGTGCCGCCGCGCAGGCCGGGGCGAAGATGCTGATGCTGATGCCGCCGTACCACGGTACGGGGTTGAAGGCCGACGAGGCGGGCATGCTCGCGCATTTTGCGCATGTGGCCGAGGCCTCGGGACTGCCGATCATGGTCCAGGATGCGCCGCTGTCGGGCGTCGCGCTGTCCGTGCTGTTCCTGGTGCGGCTGGCGCGCGAAGTTCCGCTGGTGCGCTACTTCAAGATCGAGATGCCGGGCACGGCCGCGAAGCTGCGCGCGTTGATCGAGGCGGGCGGCGACCTGATCGACGGCCCCTTCGACGGCGAGGAATCGATCACGCTGATGGCGGACCTCGATGCCGGTGCCACCGGCACGATGGCCAGCGCGCTGTTGCCGGACCTGATCCGCCCCGTGGTCGTGCACTACCTGGCCGGGCGTCGTGCCGAAGCGGCGGCGCAGTACGCGCGCATCCTGCCGCTGATCAATTTCGAGAATCGCCAGTGCGGCCTGCGCGCCACCAAATCGGTGATGATGGAAGGCGGCGTGATCAAGAGCGACGCGGTGCGCCATCCGCTGGAGGCGCTGCATCCGGCCACGCGCGCGGGCCTGCTCGAACTGGCACGTGAAGTGAATCCGCTGGCGTTGCGCTGGGGGCGTTGAGCCCCGTCGTCCGGCGTCAGTGCAGCGTGTGGATCGTGGCCGTCTGCGGCACGGCCACGGAAACGGACAACACCTGGGCGCCGAGCAGCGCGATCGTGCCCGCCTTGCGCTGGTCACCCGTCTCGCTGTACTCAAAACGGTAGACGCGGCGCAGGACGGCGTGGCCGTGTTCGTCGCGCGCCGGTTTGAGGCCCGCCAGGCCCACCGTATCGTCGAGGAACATGAACCCATGCTGCTTGCATGTCTCGCGGATGGCGACGTTGGCCGCTTCGCGGGCCTTCAGGCTGTCCCACAGGAACCACGCGCCGGCGGCGAGGATCAGCAGGCTGAAGGTTTCAAGCATGATCGGCCGTGCCTCGTCCGGGTACCCGGACCATCGTCGCCAGCAGGCGCTCAAGCAACGCTGCAGGATGCTCGCAACGCCCGGTGTGCGCAGGCGAGAACTGGATGACGGTGCTGCGCGGCGCAGTCAGCCAGCGGAAGCGCTCGCGCGGCGACAGCTTGCCGATGGGGCCGGCGGCGTCGCCGCCCGCGCAGATCAAAGGAATGGTCGCGAGATGCGCGCGGATCGCGTCGAGGTCGAGCATCGGATCGAGCGCGGCAACGCGCGCCGCATCGAACTCGATGCGCGCCTCGAGGAACAGCTGCTCCGGGCACGACACGACCACGCCCACGTTGATGAATTCCTCGCGCTCGACCCGCGGCACGACGCGGATCACCGCGTAGTCATAGGTGCTGGGTTCGCGCACGTTGCGCCTCCGTGACAAAGGGCCGGGGCGCGGCCAGGCGAAGCTGAAGGTAGTCGGTATAGGCCGCGCGCCGCGCATCCGGCGACGGGTAGGCAGTGTCGCCGGCAAGCCATGCGTCGGGAATCTCCGCGACGATGCCCGCGAGCACGGCGGGCGTGAGGCGCGCGGCAAGGGGGGCATCGACGGTGTCCAGTGCCGAGGCACGGCTGAGCAATACATGGTCGCGGATGCGGTCGAAGGGGTCGCGGGCGCGGGCCGCGTAGGGGCCACCCGCATGGTGGAAGAAGAGGGCGGCGCCGTGGTCGATCAACCACAGCCGCCGATGCCACATCAGCATGTTGGTGTTGCGCGCCGTGCGGTCGACATTCGAACAAAGCGCATCGAACCAGACGATCGACGACGCCGTGGCCGCGTCCGGATGATCGGCCACTGGATCGAAGGTCGTGGCGCCCGGCAGGAAATCAAGCGCCAGGTTCAAGCCTTCGCTGGCGCGGATCAGCGCCTGGATCTCGGGATCGGGCTCGCTGCGCGCCAGGTCGGGGTGCAGGTCCATCAGCACGATCTCCGGCACGTTGAGGCCGAGGACCCGCGCGACTTCGCCGGCCACGAGTTCGGCCACCAGCGCGTTGACGCCTTGTCCCGCTCCGCGGAACTTGAGCACGTAGAGGCCCTCGTCGTCGGCCTCGACGATGGCCGGCAGCGAGCCGCCCTCGCGGAGCGGCGTGACATAGCGGGTGGCGGTGCGGGTTATGATGGACATGAGGCGCGATCAACAGCGCAATCTTACAACCCGAGGAGGCAACGGATGAGCGGTTCGATCTTCACGCCGGCGCAACAGGCGGCCTATGAACGCGACGGCTATGTGCTGGTGCCCGGCCTGTTCGATGCCGAGGAAATCGCGCTGATGCGCGCGGCGATCGAAACGGACCCGGCACTGCAGTCAAGCCTGTACGACCGCAAGGACACGGCCGGCATGGCCACGCGGATGGCCACGTGGAATCATCCGGGCGACAGCGTCTACGGTCTCGCCGCACGCAGCGAACGTGTTGTCGACACGATGGAAGCGATGCTGGGCGGCGAGGTCTACCACTATCACTCGAAGCTCACGGCCAAGGAACCGCAGGTGGGCGGCGCGTGGGAATGGCACCAGGACTATGGCTACTGGTACCACAACGGCTGCGTGTTCCCGCTGATGGCCAGCGTGATGGTGGCGCTTGACCATTCGACCCGCGAGAACGGCTGCCTGCAGGTGGTGCCGGGTTCGCACCTGGTCGGCCGCATCGACCATGGCGTGATGAAGGGCGAGCAGGTGGGGGCCGACCCGCGCCGCGTGGAGGAACTGCTCAAACACCTGCCCGTGGTCTACGCCGAGATGGCGCCGGGCGACGGCCTCTTCTTCCACAGCAACGTGCTGCATCGCTCCGACCAGAATCGCTCGATGAACCGGCGCTGGACGGTGCTGATGTGCTACAACGCGGCGCGCAATGATCCCTACCTCGAGCATCATCACCCGCAATACACACCGCTGTCGAAGGTGGACGACGGCGCGATCAAGCGGGCGGGCGTGAAGCTGGCAGCGTCGAGCGACGAGTTCCGGAAGACCTTCTACACGCCGCCGGAACTGAAGAAGCGCATCGCGTAGAAGCGTCGCGCTAAAACGCCATCGTCGTGTGGCGAATGTCGAATGGCGCGGAAGGCGGGCGTCGTTTGGCGATTGTCGGAGGGCGCGGAAGGTGGGCGTCGTTTGGTGATTGTCGAAGGGCGCGGAAGCCGGGAGTTACCTCCGCATTCGGTCGCTTCGCCCATAAAGGCGTTGGGCGCTTCCGAATGCTCCGCGACCTCCCGCCTTCCACGCTTGACGCGTTGCGGTGCATCGGCGCTGATGCCGGACGCTTCCCTGGCAAGCCGCGCTTCGGGCATCGCAACCGCTCGCTGATGCCGCGCTGTCGGCAAGCCGCCGCAGGCACCGCCCGCATGCCGAGCCACGCGCGGGGACGTAGAGCATGCAGGGCACGGGGTGGTCCGGCGCCGTAGAGGAGCGCGCCCTCCTGGGCGCCAAGCGACCGAAGGCTTAAGGGCCACCCCGTGTCCTGCATGCGATCCGCGCATACCAATCGCAAGCCAAGCATGCGATCCGCGCACGCCAGTCATGCGCGCGCGAGGATGGATCAGTCGTCAAGGAGCAACGTGGCGCGCGTGGCGGGCTCCTGCCGGTAGAAGCGCG
>JANNNM010000264.1:0-6616 GCA_031398535.1 Betaproteobacteria bacterium
CGGATGCGGTCGGCGGCGATGGAGACCGCGTTCAATCCCGACGAGCAGAAACGGTTGATGGTCATGCCGGCCACGCTGCTCGGCAACCCGGCCAGCAGCACGCCGATGCGGGCCACGTTCATGCCCTGCTCGTACTCGGGCATCGCGCAGCCGATGATCGCGTCCTCGATCCGCTTGGGGTCGATGGCCGGCGCCTGCGCCAGCACGGCCTTCAGCACATGCGCCAGCAGCGTGTCGGGCCGCGTGGAACGGAACGCGCCCCGCGGCGCCTTGCCCACCGCGGTGCGCGTGGCGGCCACGATGTAGGCCTCCTGGATCTGTTTGCTCATGATGTTCAATCCTGGCGTGATGATCAGTTGCGCAGCGGCTTGCCGGTGGCAAGCGTATGCGCGATGCGCGCCTGCGTGGCCTCGTTGCGCAACAGCTGCATGAATTCCGCGCGCTCCAGCTCGAGGAGCCACGTCTCGTCGACCAGGCTGCCCGACTCGACCTCGCCGCCGCACAGCACGCGGGCGACGCGCTTGCCGATCTCGAAGTCGTAGGCGCTGATGAAGCCGCCGTCACGCATGTTGACGAGCATCATCTGCAGCGTGGCGAACCCGGTCTTGCCGGCCACCGGGATGTTGCGCGCCGGCAGCGGCGGCCGGTACCCGGCGTCGGCCAGCGCGCGCGCCTGGCCCTTGGCGACGTAGAGCAGTTCGTCCGCGTTCATCACCACGACATCGGATGCCCGCAGGAAACCCAGGTCCTTCGCATCGAGCGCGCTCTTTGCAACCACCGCCGTGGCGATCGTCTGGAAGTACGTGCGGATGAACGGAAACTGGTCGATCTGGCTGCCGTTCGCACCGCGTCGCACTTCCTCGGCCGCGCGCACGGCAAACTCCTTGCTGCCCCCACCCGCGGGCAGCAGGCCGACGCCCACCTCCACCAGGCCGATGAACGACTCCAGCGCCGCCACCGTGCGGTCGGCGTGCAGGATGAATTCGCACGATCCACCCAGCGCCATGCCGCGCACCGCGCATACCGTCGGGATGAGGCTGTGCCGCAGCCGCATCGCCGTGCGCTGGAACTTGGCCACCACCGCATCGATCTTGTCCCACTCCTTCGCGGCGATTGCCGGCGAGACCGCCGCCAGGTTGGCCCCCAGCGAAAAGGGTTCCTTCGTCTGCCAGATCACGAGCCCGGCGTAGTTGCTCTCGGCCTCGTCGACGGCGCGCAGGATGCCATCGAGCACATCCTCGCCGATCGTGTGCGCCTTGCTCTTGAACGAAAGGATGGCGACATCGTCGCCCTGGTGCCACATGCGCACCGCCTCCGTCTCGAAGATCGTGGTCCCCGCGGAAGCAGGCGCTTCCCCCAGCACCGTCTCGGGAAAGAGCTGGCGGCGATAGACCGGCAACGTTGAACGCGGGACGAATCGTTGCTCGCGCGGCGACCAGGCGCCCTCGCGACTGTGCACGCCGCGTGCGGCGCGTACCTTCTCGCCACTCACCCAATCCGGCAAGGGCACCGCCGCCAGCGTGCGACCCGCGGCGATGTCCTCGCCGACCCAACCGGCCACCGCGTCCCACCCTGCGGCCTGCCAGGTCTCGAACGGCCCCATCTGCCAGCCGAAGCCCCAGCGGATCGCGAGGTCGACGTCACGCGCGTTGTCGGCGACGTCGGCCAGGTGAAACGCGCTGTAGTGGAAGAGGTCGCGGAAGATCGCCCACAGGAATTGCGCCTGCGGATGCTGCAACGCGCGCAAGGCCGCGAACTTCTCGCCGGGTGCGCGGATCTTCAGGATCTCGGCCACCTCGGGCGCCACGGCGCCATCGGCCACGCGATATGCCCGCGCCGCGGGGTCGAGCACTTCGATGTTCTTGCCCACCTTGCGGAAGAACCCGGCCTTCGTCTTGGCACCCAGCGCACCCTGCGCCACCAGTCCCGCCAGCACCGGCGGCGTGGCGAAAAGCGGATGCCATGGGTCCTGCGGCAGCGTGTCCCACATGGTCCTGACCACGTGCGCCATCGTGTCGAGGCCCACCACGTCGGCAGTCCGGTACGTGGCGCTCTTGGCGCGACCGATGGCCGGACCGGTGAGCGCGTCCACCACATCGAACGACAGCCCGTAGGTTTCCGCATGCTTCATCGTGGCCAGCACGGAGAAGATCCCGATCCGGTTGGCGATGAAGTTGGGCGTGTCGCGCGCACGGATCACGCCCTTGCCCAGCGTGGTGGTCAGGAACGTCTCGAGCGCATCGAGCAACGGTGCGTCGGTAGCAGGCCCCGCAATCATCTCCACCAGGCGCATGTAGCGCGGCGGATTGAAGAAATGCACGCCGCAGAAGCGGTGCCGCAGCGCCTCGGGCACGGCGCCGGCCAATGCCGCCAGCGAGAGTCCCGACGTGTTCGACGCAAGAATGGCCGTCGGACCGACATGCGGCGCGATCTTCTCGTAGAGATCGCGCTTCCAGTCGAGGCGCTCGGCGATGGCCTCGATCACGATGTCGCAGCCGGCCAGCAGCGGCAGGTCGCTGCCGTAGTTGGCGGGCGTGATGGCGGCCGCACGATCCTTCGCGGCCAGCGGCGCCGGTTCGATCTTGGCCAGGCCCGCGATCGCGCGCGCGGCGAGGCCACTGGGATCGCCTTCCTTGGCGGGAAGATCGAACAGCACGACCGGGATGCCGGCGTTGGTGAAATGCGCGGCAATCTGCGCGCCCATCACACCGGCTCCGAGCACGGCGGCCTTGCGGACGAAGAACGATGAGGTAGACATGAATGGAGTGCCGGAAAGGCCCGTGGTGCCACGGGCAGGTGGGCATGCGAGACACAGCGGGATACGATTCTATCAAACGTAACCGGCGGAAATCATTGCCGTCGTGGTTCGAGAATCGCGCGGTGGGCTGCGCTCGAACGCGCGGTGGCGGCCACCGAAAAAACGGCCGGGTTGCCCCGGCCGTCGTGCCTCTTGAGATGGAGGAGCGTTGCCCCCGATGACTCTAGAAGTACATCGTGGCCTGCAACGACAGGATCCAGGTGCTTGCCTTGAACTCGCCGTTGACCAACCCATAACTTGCCGTCGAGCCCTCGTTGCGGTTGAACTCGGCATTGTCCCCGATGATGTAGGCAAAGCCGCCATCGAGTTTCAAGGTCGGCGACACCTTGTACTCACCACCAGTCGCAAACCACCAACGGTCGGAATCGGGCAATCGCGTTGTGGGAGCGTTGGTGACGGGCGTCTGGTCGAAGGCAATACCGAAGCGCGCTTTCCACACATCGTTGGCCTTGTAGGTGGCGCCTACCGCGAACTTGTAGGTGTCGTCCCAGTTGAGCGGCGTTGCCGGAAGAACCGAGCCGTCGGTCGGGACGAACTTGAGTTCCGGAATGCTGGACCACCCGGTGTACTGGATGTCGGCCATCACCTCCCACTGGCTGTTGAGCCGGTAGAGCATCGACAGATTGGCGATGGCCGGTAGCGTGATGTCCGAGGTCACGCTGCGGTTGTACAGGGCCCGTTGATTGACGCCAGCAGACAGCGCGGCAATCGTTCCCGCCAGTTGCGGCGACGTGCCCGGAGGCAGCGCCACGGTCGGGTTGCTGAAATCGATGTTGCCGGATACGTCGTACTTCAGCTCCGAGCGGTAGGAAAAGCCCGTGCGAAACTGCGGCGTGACATCCCAGGCAAACCCGATGTTCCAGCCCCATGCACCGTCCTCGCCCTTGACCTGGACGTCGGTGTCGAGGCCGGGCGTCAAGCCCGCAATGGCGTTGAAGGTCGCCGTGCCCGGCGCGATGCCGTTGCTGGCAGCCGCGGAGAGCAACGCGCCCGAGTAGTTGGCGTTATTGGTCAGCGTGGCCTTGAGGTACTGGTAGTTGACACCCGCACCGATCGCCAGCGTGGGGGTCACCTTCCAGGACAACGCCGGGTTCACGTTGATGGTCTGGATCTGCGACTTCTTGGCCTGGTAGCGGCCCAGCCAGCCATCGTCGAATTCCGTGGTCAGGCCGAACGGGGCGTTGATGCCGATGCCGAAGGTCCACGCCGCATTGATCGGCACGGCCAGATACAGGTTGGGCACGAAGTTGTAGCCGCCGGCATCTCCGCCGTCGCCGCCCAGCGGCTGATTGGCCGCCGGCAGCGAAGCGTTGTTGTTGAACTTGATCGACGGCGTGATGATGTGAATGGCCTGTGCCGCCTGGATCTTGGTGAACTGCGAGAGCGCGGCCGGATTCGCCCACATTGCCGAAGAGTCGTCGGTGGCCGCCGCGCCGCCCGCGAAGGCATTGCCGAGACCGCTGGCGCTGTTCTCATTCAACTGGAAACCGGTGGCGAGCGCCTGTCCCGCCCCCAACGACAACACCAGCGCACTGATCGCCGTGGCAAGTTGCGACTTGCGAATCACAATCGATGACATCGTTGACTCCTCCTGGGTGCCACTGCGGGCACGATTCAAACATTTGATTGGTCTTGTGAATCCACTGGCCGTAACGTCAGCAATCCGTGGCAATACTCCATCAACGACTATACACCCGCCCTGCGGCCGCAACGAGGGGCCATGCAGGGAGTCGAACGGTTCGTTGCCTACAGCAGATTCAGCAATCGCGGCCGGCGGTCGGCACCTACCGCTACGTAGGTGAGACTGGCCTCGGTCACCCGGACCGTAACTTCCTCTTTTGGGTTGCGCTGCGCAAAAACCTCCACCGCAACCGTTATCGAGGTCTTTCCGATCCGCGTGACCTCGGCGAAGAAGGTGACGAGGTCGCCCACCAGCACCGGCTGCTTGAATGTGAACGAATTGACGGCCACGGTGGCCACCCGGCCGCGCGCATGACGCGCTGCAACGACGCCGCCGGCGATGTCCACCTGGGCCATGATCCAGCCGCCGAAGATATCGCCGTGCTGGTTGACGTCGGCAGGCATGGGCACCACGCGCAGCACCGGCGGCTTGTCAGGGAGCGACAGGTGTCCGGAATCGGCGACCGGGGACCCCTCGCTCAAGCCGCAGCCTTCTTCTTCAGCTCGTCGCGCAACTCGCGACGCAGGATCTTGCCCACATTGGACTTCGGCAGGTCGGCCCTGAACTCGACGTCGCGCGGGCATTTGTAGTTGGTGAGCTGCTCGCGGCAGAACTTCAGCACGTCGTTCTCCGTCAGTGCCGGGTCCTTGCGCACCACGAAGAGCTTCACCGCCTCGCCGGACTTGGCATCAGGCACGCCCACCGCCGCGCATTCGAGCACGCCCGGATGCCCGGCGACCACCCCTTCGATTTCGTTCGGGTATACGTTAAAGCCCGACACCAGGATCATGTCCTTCTTCCGGTCGACGATCCTGACGTAGCCACGTTCGTCCATCACGCCGACGTCGCCGGTCGCAAACCAGCCCTGCCCGTCGATCACCTTGTCCGTCTCGTCCTGCCGATGCCAGTAGCCCGCCATCACCTGCGGACCGCGGATGCAGATCTCGCCGGGCAGGCCGACACCCACGGTAGCGCCGGCATCGTCGCGCAGGATCAGCTCCGTGGACGAGATCGGCAAGCCGATTGAGCCGTTGAAATCCGGCAGGTCGAGCGGATTGATCGTGGCTGCGGGCGAGGTTTCGGTCAGCCCATACGCTTCGATCAGCGGGACACCGGTGACCTCCCGCCACTTCCTGGCCACTGCTTCCTGCACTGCCATGCCGCCGCCCAGCGTCATCTCGAGCGAGCTGAAGTCGAGCTTGCGGAAATCCTCGTTGTTGACCAGCGCGTTGAACAGCGTGTTGACGCCGGTAAAGGCGGTGAACCGGTACTTGGCCATCTCTTTGATGAAACCGGGGATGTCGCGCGGATTGGGAATGAGGACGTTCTCGGCGCCCAGCGTCATGAAGACCAGGCAGTTCGCGGTCAGCGAGAAGATGTGATACAGCGGCAGCGGCGTGATGATGATCTCGCGGCGCTCCGGGTGCAGGAACGGCCGCAGCCACGCGCGCGCCTGCAACACGTTGGCGACGATGTTGCGGTTGAGCAGCATCGCGCCCTTGGCCACGCCGGTGGTGCCGCCTGTGTACTGCAGGAACGCGATGTCATCGTGCCCCTGCGGGATGCGCTCGAGCGTGCGGCCCCGCCCGGCCGCCAGTGCATCCGAAAACCGGATGGAGCCTGGCAGCGCGTAAGCCGGCACCATCTTCTTGACGTGCCGCAGCACGAAATCGACGATGATGCCCTTGAAGCCCAGCAGCTCACCGATAGAGGTGACCACCACCTGCCTCACCTTGGTCTTGCCGATGACGGCGGTCACCGTGGTGGCGAAATTCTCGACACAGATCAGCACCTCGGCGCCGGAGTCGTTCAACTGGTGCTCGAGTTCGCGCGGCGTGTACAGCGGGTTGACGTTGACCACCGTGCAGCCAGCGCGCAACGTGCCGAAGAGTGCCACCGGGTATTGGAGGATGTTGGGCATCATCAGCGCGACGCGCGTGCCCTTCTTGCATCCCATGCCCTGCAGCCACGCGCCGAAGGCCGCGGACAGCGTATCCAGCTCTGCGAACGTGAGCGTCTTGCCCATGCAGGTGAACGCCGCGCGGGAGGCATACTTGCCCACGCTTTCGTCGAAGATCTCCGTCACCGACGCGTACTCGTTGATGTCGATCTGCGCC
>JANNNM010000463.1:0-3364 GCA_031398535.1 Betaproteobacteria bacterium
TTCCACTTTCGACCGCATGAGGTAGTCATGAACAACCAACGCATCCGTATCCGCCTGAAGGCTTTCGATTACAAGTTGATCGACCAGTCGGCCCAGGAAATCGTCGAGACGGCCAAGCGCTCCGGCGCCGTCGTCAAGGGCCCGGTGCCCTTGCCGACCAAGATCGAGCGCTTCGACGTGCTGCGTTCGCCGCACGTCAACAAGACGTCGCGCGATCAGTTCGAAATCCGTACGCACCTGCGGCTGATGGACATCATCGACCCCACCGACAAGACGGTGGACCAGTTGATGAAGCTCGACCTGCCGGCGGGTGTCGATGTCGAGATCAAGCTGCAGTAACGTTTTTGCCGCAACTGCATTTGCCCCGGCGTTGCCTGGGCTGCAGAAGACAAACCTGAAGTTACTGTTCAACCTCTAGCCGCCGGTCAATCGTAATCGGTGGCGTGGAAAGGAAAACGAAGATGTCTCTCGGACTGGTCGGCCGCAAAGTCGGCATGACACGGGTCTTCACCGACGATGGCGCAGCCATCCCGGTGACGGTGCTCGATGTCGCGAACAACCGCGTCACGCAGGTCAAGACGCCCGAGACCGACGGCTACTCCGCCGTTCAGGTCACCTATGGCAAGCGCCGCGCGTCGCGCGTCACCAAGGCGGAAGCCGGCCACCTCGCGAAAGCGGGTGTGGAATCGGGCGTGGTGTTGAAGGAATTCACGGTCAAGGCCGACGAGCTCGCCAAGTTCAAGGCGGGTGATGTCGTTGGCGTGGACACGTTCACGGTCGGCCAGCTGGTCGACGTGACGGGCACCACGAAGGGCCGTGGCTTCACGGGTGTGATCCGTCGCCACCACTTCAGCTCCAACCGTGCCTCGCACGGCAACTCGCGTTCGCACAACACGCCGGGCTCGATCGGCATGGCGCAGGATCCGGGCCGCGTGTTTCCGGGCAAGCGCATGGCGGGCCAGCATGGCAACGTCACCCGCACCACGCAGCTGCTGTCGGTCGTCCGTGTGGACACCGCCCGCGGCCTGCTGCTGGTCAAGGGTTGCGTGCCGGGCGCCGACGGTGGTCACATCGTCGTGCTGCCGTCGGTCAAGACGCCGCTGAAGAAGGGGGCGTAACCATGGACCTGAAGCTCATGGCCGGCAACGGCGAGAAGACATCCACGGTGGCGGGCTCCGACGAGCTCTTCAACCGCGATTACAACGAAGCACTCGTGCACCAGCTCGTCATCGCCTATCAGGCGAATGGCCGCCAGGGCACGCGTGCGCAGAAGGGCCGTGCCGACATCAACAAGTCGCACAAGAAGCCCTGGGCGCAAAAGGGCACGGGCCGCGCCCGTGCCGGCCAGGCCAACAGCCCGCTGTGGCGTGGCGGCGGCAAGATCTTCCCGTCGATGCCCGACGAGAATTTCTCGCAGAAGGTCAACCGCAAGATGTACCGCGCTGGCTTGGCGTCCATCCTGTCGCAGCTGGTTCGCGAAGACCGCCTGTCGGTCATCGAGGCCCTGGCCGTCGATTCGCCGAAGACCAAGGCCTTCGCGCAGATCATCAAGTCGTTCGGCCTTACCGGCACCGTGCTGGTCGTCACCGACAACCTGGACGACAACACCTACCTGTCGTCGCGCAACCTGACGAACGTGCTCGTGCTCGAAACCCGGGAAGTCGATCCGGTGAGCCTCGTGCGCTTCAAGAACGTCCTGGTCACGCGCGGCGCGGTCGCTCAGTTCGAGGAGCTACTCGCATGAAATCCCACGCCAGCCACGTGAAGAAATACAGCAACGAGCGCCTGATGACGCTGCTGTTGGCGCCCATCGTGTCCGAAAAGGGCACGTTCATCGCCGACAAGTACGAGCAGGTGATCTTCCGCGTCGTCCCCGACGCGACCAAGCCGGAAATCAAGGCGGCGGTCGAGATGATGTTCAAGGTGCAGGTGGACAGCGTCCAGGTCAGCGTCGTCAAGGGCAAGGAAAAGCGCTTCGGCCGTTTCATGGGCCGTCGCAGCAACTGGAAGAAGGCCTACGTGTGCCTGAAGCCGGGCCAGGAAATCAACTTCGCGGCGGAGGCCTGACATGGCGCTCGTCAAAGTCAAACCGACATCGGCGGGTCGCCGCGCGATGGTCAAGGTCGTCAACAAGGACCTGCACAAGGGTGCGCCCATCGCGGCCCTGGTGGAGCCGCAGAAGCGTGGCTCGGGTCGCAACAACAACGGCCACATCACGATTCGCCACAAGGGCGGCGGGCACAAGCAGCACTATCGCATCGTCGACTTCAAGCGGGGCAAGGACGGCATCCCGGCAAAGGTGGAACGCCTGGAATACGACCCGAACTGCAGCGCGAACATCGCACTGCTGCTCTACGCAGACGGCGAGCGTCGCTACATCATCGCGCCGCGTGGCGTGGCGGTGGGCGCGCAGCTGATGTCGGGCATCGATGCCGGCATCAAGCCGGGCAATTGCCTGCCGTTGCGCAACATCCCGGTCGGCACCACGGTGCATTGCATCGAGATGCAGCCGGGCAAGGGTGCGCAGATCGCGCGTTCGGCCGGAACCTCGGTGCAGCTGCTGGCGCGTGAAGGAATCTACGCGCAACTGCGGTTGCGCTCGGGGGAGATCCGCAAGGTGCACGTCGACTGCCGCGCCGTCATCGGCGAAGTGGGCAACGAAGAGCACAACCTGCGTTCGATCGGCAAGGCCGGCGCCAACCGCTGGCGCGGCATCCGCCCGACGGTTCGCGGCATCTCGATGAACCCGGTGGATCACCCGCACGGCGGACGTTCCAACGGCGGTGGCCATCCGGTCTCGCCGTGGGGCACGCCCACCAAGGGTTACAAGACGCGCAGCAACAAGCGCACGGACCACATGATCGTGCGCCGTCGCCACGCGACCAAGGGATAAGCAAACATGTCACGCTCACTGAAAAAGGGTCCGTTCGTCGACAATCACCTGATGGCCAAGGTGGAAAAGGCGCGCGCGATCAACGACAAGAAGCCGATCAAGACCTGGTCGCGCCGTTCCACCGTCACGCCGGATTTCGTCGGCCTGACGATTGCCGTGCACAACGGCAAGGCGCACATCCCCGTCTACGTTTCGGAAAACATGGTCGGACACAAGCTCGGCGAATTCGCGCTGACGCGCACCTTCAAAGGCCATTCGGCCGACAAGAAGGTGGCGGCACCCGCGGCGCCGCGGAAGAAGTAAGGAGCCGATGATGGAAACTACTGCAACATTGCGTGGCGTACGCCTGTCGGCCCAGAAGGGCCGGCTCGTCGCCGACCAGATCCGCGGCCTGCCGGTGGATCGTGCACTGTCCCTGCTGACCTTCAGCCCGAAGAAGGGCGCGAAGATCATCAAGAAGGTCCTCGAATC
>JANNNM010000483.1:0-1986 GCA_031398535.1 Betaproteobacteria bacterium
CAGCTGACCGGCAGGTACTTGGCAGCAATCCCGACCGGCACGCAGATCCACGCCAGCTGCTGGGGCGCCGCCATCGTCGGGGCCAGCAGCAGTTGATGCCCAGCCAGCTCCGCCACGGCGGAGCCCAGCACCAGGCTCAGCCGGCCGTTGGCCGGATTGACGGAGATGCTTTCGAGCAGGTTGCCACTGCTTTCCACCAGCCTGGCGGCTTCGTTCAACGACAGGCGCAATGGCTTGCGGTTGGTCCAACTCGACTCGACCTGCTGCTGCAGCGGTTCGATCACCGTCAGCAGCGTGGCCACCTTGGCGCGAACATTGCGCTCGGCCAGCATCGCGGTCATCCGCGGGACCAGCAGCACCGACAGCGCAGCGGCGATGCATAGCCCCGCAATCGCCCCGCCCACCGCCGCCGTGGGCCGGCACGCGGCCAGCCACTTGACGATGCCGGTGGCGCCGAGACTGAAGGTTTCGGCCCGCGCGACCAGCCGCTTGACGCGCCCGTAGACATGCATGTGCGCGAACAGCGCGGCCAGCACGCCGGGGAGAAACCACACCAGCAACGCAACCACCGCGACCCATGTCCACGGCGAATCGCCGAGATCGGGTTCGATGGCGACGAAGGCCGCGGCCCCGGCCACCGACAATGCGGCGTAGCCCGATGCCGGCAGCCACAGCCGGCGATAGCACGCCCAGGCGCTGCCGAAGAACAACGCGCCCCAATGCCAGCCCGGCAGTGCGCGGCCGGCGCGTTCATAGCCGATGAAGCGCGGTACGTAGCGATCGGCTCCCGGACCCACGGCGACGCGGAACTGGACCGCGCGCGAGGGCGGCACCACGGTCTCGCGCTTGTCGAGTGGCGATTCCCACGGCATACGCACTGTGTCGCCGATCGCCGGAAGGGGGGAAGCAGGGGTGGAACCCGCTGCTGGAGCGGGTGAAGGGAATCGAACCCTCGTCGTAAGCTTGGGAAGCTTCTGCTCTGCCATTGAGCTACACCCGCAGTCTCGTTTCGCCAAATATGGCGCAGTTTACGCGCAGCGCCATGCCGCGGGCAACGCTCGATTGCCCGGCGTGCCGATTGCGCGTAAGGTGGCACCAACGCTAGGGGTCCTGTCACACTCGCAATGCGAGTGGCGCACGGGTGAGATCAAACCCTTGGAACCTGATCCGGATAATGCCGGCGCAGGGAAGCGTGAAGCTCCCCCTTCCGCTCCTCGCGTCTGCCTGTGCCACGAGGAGAACGCCATGAATGCCCCCGACCAGTTTTTCGCACGCGACGCGAAGGTGGACACCGCCGCCGTCGCACCGCTGCCTGCGTCCCGCAAGATCCACATTGAAGGCTCGCGCCCCGACATCCGCGTGCCGATGCGCGAGATCGCGCAGAGCGATACGCCCGCATCGTTCGGCGCGGAGAAGAATCCATCGATGGCCGTCTACGACACGTCGGGTCCGTACACCGACCCGTCGGTGGCCATCGACATCCGCAAGGGCCTCGCGCCGCTGCGCGCCGCATGGATCGCCGAGCGCGGCGATACCGAAGCGCTGCCCGGCCCGTCGTCGGCGTTCGGCGTGGCGCGATTGGCCGACCCGGAACTGGCCGGCCTGCGCTTCGACCTGCATCGCCAGCCGCGCCGCGCGAAGGCCGGCATGAACGTCTCGCAAATGCACTACGCGAAGAAGGGCATCATCACGCCGGAAATGGAATTCGTCGCGATCCGCGAGAACCTGCTGCGTGAGTCGCTGGTCGGGCAATTCCCCGAGAGCGTGCGCCGCCAGCATCCGGGGCAGGACTTCGGCGCGTCGATACCGCGCATCATCACGCCCGAATTCGTCCGCGACGAAGTCGCCCGCGGCCGCGCGATCATCCCCAACAACATCAACCACCCGGAATCCGAGCCGATGATCATCGGCCGCAATTTCCTGGTGAAGATCAATGCCAACATCGGCAACTCTGCCGTGTCGTCGTCGATCGGCGAGGAAGTGGAG
>JANNNM010000504.1:0-9396 GCA_031398535.1 Betaproteobacteria bacterium
TGTGCGCGCGGTGGCGGATGCGATGTTCGATCCGTTCGAGTACCTGGTGCTGCGCGACCGCGACGGGTACATCAAGAAGAACTTCCCGCAGCCGCTCGGCCAGGTCAGCTATCACATCCCGTGTCACGCCCGCGTGCAGAACGTGGGGCAGAAGACGCGCGAGGCGCTGCAGTGGGTGCCCGGCACCACGCTCAACACCGTGGAGCGTTGCGCGGGCCACGATGGCACATGGGGCGTGAAGAAGGAATTCTTCGCGGAATCCATGCGCATCGGCAAGCCGGTGTTCGCGCGGATGAACGAGGACGACCCCGACTACGTGAGCTCGGATTGCCCGATTGCCGGCCGCCGCATCATGCAGGGCATCGAGGACAAGACCGGGCCGTCGCGCGCGCGCCGCGAGCATCCGCTGACGCTGCTGCGCATTGCCTACGGATTGGAATGACGACGATGAATGCCAGGATCACCCGCGACAGCCTGATGACCCTCGAGACCTACGCCCGCGAGCGCGTGGGGTTCCGCGCCCGCGTGCTGGAGCACAAGCGCGCGCGTACCGTGCACCTTGGCGAGCACTTGACCCTGGTGTTCGAGGACGAGCTCACGCTGCGCTACCAGGTGCAGGAGATGCTGCGCATCGAGAAGACCTTCGAGGAAGCCGGCATCCAGGACGAGCTCGATGCCTACAACCCGCTGGTGCCCGACGGCAGCAACTTCAAGGCCACGATGCTGGTGGAGTACGCCGACGTCGAGGAGCGCCGCCGCGCGCTGGCGCAGTTGAAGGGCATTGCCGACCGCGTCTGGGTGCAGGTGGCCGGGTTTGACCGCGTGTACGCGATTGCCGACGAGGATCTGCCGCGCGAGAACGAGGACAAGACGTCCGCGGTGCATTTCCTGCGCTTCGAACTGCCCCGCGACATGGCGGCGGCATTGAAGTCCGGCGCGGCGCTGGGCATCGGCGTCGACCACCCGAACTACACGGCGCAGATCCCGGTCGTGGGCGCGGCCACGCGGGCGGCGCTGGTGGCGGACCTGGCCTAACGGCCCGGCGGCGTGGCCGCCTGCCGCGCATCCCACGCTGCGCGCGTGATGCCGCGCACGATGAAGGGCCGCAGCTCGCCGCGATGCAGGCGCTCCTCGCGGCGCAATTCGATCATGCCGTTCTTCGCCATCACCCGGCCGGACCCATGGTTGTCGGCGAGGTAGGTCGACCAGATCGCATCAAGTCCGGTGCGCTCGAACAGCAAGGCGATGGCCGCCCCCGCTGCGGCCGTGGCATAGCCATGGCCCCAGTGCGGCCTGCCGACCCAGTAGCCGAAATGCTCGTGCACGCCGTTGGGCCGCATGCCCAGCGCACCGACCAGCAAGCCGTCGCTCGTGCGCGTGATTGCGTAGGTGTGCTCGCCACCGGCGGCCCGTGCTGGCGCGTGGTTGCTGATCCACGCCTGCGCCATCCCGTCGAGATAGGGGTGCGGGACGAGGTCGACCAGGTTGCGCGCGACCTCCCAGTCGCCGACCATGGCCTGCACCTCGCGGGCGTCGGCCAGCGTGAAGCGCCGCAATGTGACGAGGCCCGCGTCGATGCGGTCGGGCGATTCCACGGGCACGCCTCGCCGGTGGTCTAATCGCGGAAGTTGTTGTACTGCAGCGGGAAGTCGGTGATCGATTTCTTGATCAGTGCGATCGCATCCTGCAACAGGTCGCGCTTGGCGCCGGAGACGCGCACGGCATCGCCCTGGATCGATGCCTGTACCTTCATCTTGCTGTCCTTGATGATCCGGACGATCTTCTTCGACAGCTCCTGCTCGACACCGGTGCGCACGGTGATGGACTGCTTCACCTTGTTGCCCGACACCTTCTCGACGTCGCCGTACTTGAGCGAACGGATGTCGATCGTGCGCTTGGTCAACTTGCCCGTCAGGATGTCGGTGACCTGCTGCAGCTTGAATTCGTCGTCGGCGAACAGCGTCAGCACTTTCTCCTTGTGCTCGACGCGCGCGTCGGAGCCCTTGAAATCGAAGCGCGTCGACACTTCCTTGTTGGTCTGATCAACGGCATTGTTGACTTCGACTTCATTGACTTCCGAGACGATATCGAAGGAGGGCATGGGGTTGGTGCGCCTGATGTCGGGGAACCGTGAACGCTACCACGCGGGCAGGGGCCGCTACAACTTTCGGCGGAGCTCCGCAAACGCGGCGCCCACGCGGGTGCCGACATCGCTCCAGTCGCCGAAGCGCGCCTGCCTGAAGATGCGCATCGACGGGTACCACGGCGAGCTGTCGGACCCGCCCCGCCAGCGCCAGCAGCAGTTGAGTCTGTCCAGCATCCACACCGGCACGCCCAGCGCGCCGGCAAGATGCGCCACGGCCGTATCGGCACTGATAACGAGGTCGAGTTCGGCCACCAGCGCCGCCGTATCCGCGAAATCGCGCAGGAACGACCGCGCGTCGACGATGCGCCCGCCGTCGCGGCCGAAGGCGGCGGGGTCCCCTTGCGGTCCGGGCTGCAGCGTCACGAAGGACACGCCTTCGTGGCGCAGCAGCGGCGCCAGCACCTGCGGCGGTATCGACTTGTGCCGCGTGACGAAGCCGTGCACGTCGCGCGCCAGCACCGACCACGCGAGTCCCACGCGCGGATGGGGCAGGCTCGCCAGCCGGTGCGCCCATACGCCGATGCGATCGGCCGGCGCATGCAGGTAGGGCGTGGCCATGCCGAGGCCTTTTACATCGATGGCCAGCCGGTGCGGCAACGACAGGATCGAGATGCGCGCGAGCGGCGCGGTCTTCGGCACATCGGCGACGTCAGTGATCACGCGCACGTCCGCATCGAGCGTGACCAGCAACGGCGCCAGCGCCGCGTGGTCGCCACCCAGCAGCAGCACCACGCCGCGCACGTGCCGCTTGGCCAGCGGGATGAAGCGCGCGAACTGCAGCACGTCGCCGAAGCCCTGTTCGCCGTACACCACGAGCGTGCCGTCGAAGTCGCGGCCATCCCAGACCGGGATCGCCGCGAACGATGCACCGAGCTCGGCCGCGCGATCCTGGCGTTGTTCGAATGCGGCCCATCCGGTGGCGAATTCGCCCCTGCCCAGTCGCGCCGACGCCACGCCGAACTGCGTGGACGCGGCAGCGGGCGTCAGCGCCAGCGCGCGCTGGAACGCGGCTTCCGCGCCGTCGTGGTCCCACGCGAAGCTGCGGACTGCGCCCAACGTCTGCCACGCCGGCACATGCTGCGGCGCGCGGGCGACGACATCTTCCAGCGCGCGCGTGGCGCCGGTGAGATCGCCTTCCAGCGCGGTGGCAAACGCGCGACCGGTGACCGCATGCAGGTTGCCGGGTTCGAGACCCAACGCACGGTCGTAGGCCAGTGCGGCTTCGCGTGCATCGCCGGCATCATTGGCCTGGTCGCCGAAGTTGAGTGCGGCGGCGAGGAGCCGCGGGTCGAGGGCCATCGCCTGGCCGAAGGCGGCACGCGCCTCGGCGTTGCGCCGCATGCGCGTCAGCGCGATGCCGCGATGGTTGTGCGCCGTGGCCAACCGGGGTTGCAGGGCAAGGGCGGCTTCGCTGGCTGCCAGCGCATCGTCCGAGCGACCGGCATGCAGCAGAGCCAGCGCAAGATTGTCGCGGGCGATGGCGTTGCGCGGCGCGACCTCTGCGCCCCGTTCAAGACGCGCAATCGCAAGGCCCACGTCGCCACGCGCCAACGCCAGGACGCCGCCATTCACCAGCGCCGTGGGATCGTCCGGCGCGAGCTTCAGCGCATCGACGTACAGCGCATCAGCCTCGGCGAGTTGCCCGCGTTGCTGGTGTTCGAACGCGCGGGCGAGGAGGCCCAACACTTTGCCGGAATCAGCAGACATGGCGCCAGGTGGTGTTGCGAGCGCGGCGATCAGCCGGCAAAGCCGATCGCGCGATGCGAGCCGTCGCAATAGGGCTTGTTGCGCGATGCACCGCAGCGGCAGAGAAAGGTGGTCAACGCGAATGCGGTGCGGCCGCCGCTGCCATGCAGGGTCAGCGGACCGCTCACCTGGTTGGGACCGTTGGTGGTGGGCGTGATGGTGATCGGCGCGCCCATGTCCACGCCGGGCTCTGCGGGGATGCTCGCGGGCAATACCCCCGGGTCCTCGAAGCCCGCCTTGCGATGGCTGTTGTCGCAATACGGCTTGTTGAGCGAGGCCCCGCAGCGGCACAGTGCCAAGCGGGTCTCCTGTGTGGCTTCGCCATCGCGCACCAGCGTGATCTTGCCGCGCATGTAAAGCGGTCCCTGCGGCGTCAGGAGTCCGGTGTTGGTGGCGGGTGCCTTCAGCAAGGTCGCGCCGTCAGAAGCATGCAAGGACAGCGCGCCCGAGGGACAGCGTTCGACCGCGGTTTCGAGGGCGCGCGCATCCGCAACGTCGGGGCGGATCCAGGGCTTGGCCTTCGGGTCGAAGACCGCCGGCAGCGTGTGCACGCATTCGGCTGCATGGATGCAGCGCGCCGCGTCCCAGGACACCACGGCGGCCGGGCTGGCATATCGATGGACCTTGCTTACCGCCATCTTCACTTCTCCATTCAGGGTCGGCCGCGCACGCGGCCGATGGGCCATCCACATCCGCGGCCGGTGCGTCCGCTAGAATACGCGATTGCCCAGGACCCTTGCCACGCCATGTCGAACATCCTGCAGGACCTTCCCGTCGGCCAGAAAGTCGGCATCGCCTTTTCCGGCGGGCTCGACACCAGTGCCGCGCTGCACTGGATGCGCGCGAAGGGGGCCATTCCCTATGCGTACACGGCCAACCTCGGGCAGCCCGACGAACCCGACTATGACGACATTCCGCGCCGCGCACTGGCGTACGGTGCGGAGCTTGCGCGGCTCGTCGACTGCCGCGCGGCGCTGGTCGCCGAAGGCATTGCCGCGTTGCAGGCCGGCGCGTTCCACATTTCCACGGCGGGCGTCACGTACTTCAATACCACGCCGCTCGGACGCGCCGTCACCGGCACGATGTTGGTTACTGCGATGCGCGAGGATGACGTCAACATCTGGGGCGACGGCAGCACGTTCAAGGGCAACGACATCGAGCGCTTCTATCGCTACGGCCTGCTGGCCAACCCCCACCTCCGCATCTACAAGCCGTGGCTCGATGCGAAGTTCATCGACGAGCTGGGCGGCCGCAGGGAGATGTCGGAGTACCTGAACCAGGCCGGCTTCGGCTACAAGATGAGTTCGGAGAAGGCCTACTCCACCGACTCAAACGTGCTCGGTGCCACGCACGAAGCCAAGGATCTGGAATTCCTCGACAAGGGCATGAAGATCGTCCAGCCCATCATGGGCGTCGCGTTCTGGCGCGATGACGTGGTGGTGAAGGCCGAAACGGTGACGGTGCGCTTTGAGGAAGGCCGGCCCGTCGCGCTCAACGGCGTCACCTTCGGCGATGAAGTGGCGCTGCTGCTCGAAGCCAACGCGATCGGCGGCCGCCACGGCCTCGGCATGAGCGACCAGATCGAAAACCGGATCATCGAGGCCAAGAGCCGCGGCGTGTACGAAGCCCCCGGTATGGCACTGCTGTACATCGCGTACGAGCGCCTCGTCACCGGCATCCACAACGAGGACACGATCGAGCAGTACCGCGACAGCGGCCGCCGGCTTGGCCGGCTGCTGTACCAGGGCCGCTGGTTTGACCCGCAGGCGATCATGCTGCGCGAGACGGCGCAGCGCTGGGTGGCGCGGCCCATCTCCGGCGAAGTGACGGTGGAGCAGCGCCGTGGCAACGACTATTCGATCCTCGATACGACCAGCCCCAATCTCACCTACAAGCCCGAGCGGCTGACGATGGAGAAGGGCGCCGCGTTCTTCACGCCGCAGGATCGCATCGGACAGTTGACGATGCGCAACCTCGACATCGTGGATACGCGCGAGAAACTGATGGTCTACGCGAAGCTGGGGCTGCTGGCGCCATCGGAGAATTCGCCGCTGCCGCGGTTGACCGAGGACAAGAAGCGCCCCGATTAGCGACGGACTTGGTCTTCCCGCGTGGGTGCCTGCGGCGATCACTGCAGCCACGCGAGTGCGAATATTCACGTTGATGTCCTGCCCCTCTCGCCTATAGCGTTGCATCCGGACGGGGCCGCGAATCATTGCGGCTTCGAACCGGGACCTGTCCGAAGCCATGCGCAGCGGTCGATCGTTGCGCGGCATCTCGCGACGGCATCGATGCGCGCTGACTGAAAGGGGACAAGGACATGACTGCCTTCGTGAAATCCACTGCGGGTCGCCATTACATTGTTGGTGCAACGGCATTGTTCGCATTGCTGGTACTGGTTGGATGCAACGGCGGCGACGACGATTCCTCGCCGGCGCCACTGCCGCCACCACCCGTCACGATCCCGTTCACCGATGGCGCCGCGCCGATGAGCAATGCCATCGCGTACTGGAACAAGATCGCGACGGATACGGTCAATCAGCCGCAGGCTGCCACGGGCACGCCGGAGGAAACGCGCGCATTCGTTAACGGCGATATGGCCGCGGTCCACGTGGCGATGTATGACGCCGTCAATGCGATCACGCGCACGCACACCACATTCGCCGCCACGCCGACGACGGCAGCAGCAGGTGCATCGCATGAGGCAGCCGCCGCGGCAGCGGCCTATGGCGTGCTGAAGGGACTCTTTCCGGCGCGGACGGCGCAGTACCAGGCGGCCTATGACAACTATGTCGCGTCGATCGGACCTGGCGACCCCAAGAACCGCGGCCTGGCCGTGGGTGCCGAGGTGGCCACGCAGATCCTGGCGTTGCGCGCCGGTGACGGACGATGGACGCCCGTCACCTATACGCCGGGAACGGCGCCGGGAAAATTCCGCGGCGTCAATCCGATCGGCCCCTTCATCCCGTTCATCAAGCCGTTTGCGATGACGAGTGCGTCGCAGTTCCGTACCGCTGCGCCGCCGTTGCTAGACAGCGCCGCCTACACGACGGACTTCGATGAGGTGCGCACGCTGGGCGGCACGATCAGCGCGGCACGCACCGCGGCGCAAACGGACATTGCGCGTTTCCACACCGAGGCGCCCAACACGTTTCCGACCCGCAACTACCGGTCCTTCGCCATGGACAGCCGCAGCACGGCAGAAAACGCGCGGCTGATGGCGATGATCTGGGTAGCCTTGGCGGATTCGACGATTGCCTGCTTCGAGTCGAAGTATTTCCACATGTACTGGCGGCCGCTGAGCGCGATTCCGCTTGCAGACACCGACGGCAATCCGAACACGATCACCGACGCCAGCTGGACGCCGATCGTGCCGACGCCGAACCATCCCGAGTATCCGTCGGGGCACGCGTGCCTCAACTCCGCGGCGATGGAGGTGGTCCGCTCGCACTTCGGCACCACCGCGGTCGCATTCAAGTTGAGCAGCACCGTGACGGGCACCCAGCACAGCTATGCCACCACCAACGCGTTCGTGGACGAGCTGATGATGGCCCGCATCTACGGCGGCATGCACTTCCGGTCCGCCTGCGTCGCCGGGAACGGACTCGGCACGAGTGTTGGCGCGTGGGTCGCGGACAACAAGTTCCGGCCGCTGTAAAAAGCCAACGGCGGCGCCCCCGATAGTGGGCGCCGCCGTCGAGGTGCGAAATGCCTGGTCAGTCGATCTTGATGTTCGCACTCTTGATCACCGGCACCCACTTGTCGGTTTCGGCCTTGATCAGCGCACCGAAATCTTCCGGCGTGCCGCCGACGAGATCGAAGCCCGCGGCATTCATCTTCTGCACGACGTCGGGTTGCTTCAGGATGGCGTTGATCTCGGCATTCAACCGCGCGATCACCGGCTTGGGCGTCCCTGCCGGCACCAGCACGCCGTTCCACGCCAGCGCCTCGAACGTCGGGTAGCCGCTTTCGGCGATGCTCGGCAGGTCGGGCAACAGCGGAAAGCGCTTGGCGGAGGTGACGGCGATCGCGCGCAGCTTGCCCGCCTGGATCTGCGGCTGCAGCGGCTGCATCACGGCGAAGAGCATCTGCGTTTCGCCCTGAACGGTGGATGTCACCGCAGGGGGAGAACCATTGAACGGCACATGGACGATGTCGATGCCCGCCAGCGACTTCAACAATTCCGCGTTGAGATGCGACGAGCTGCCCGCGCCCACGGACGCATAGTTCAACTTGCCCGGATTGGCTTTGGCGTAGGCGACCAGTTCCTTCAGGTCCTTCGCGGGCAGCTGCGCGTTGACCGCCAGCACATTGGGCTGGCTCGACGTGATGATGACGGGCGCCAGGTCCTTCGTGACATCGTAGGGAACTTTGCGCAGCAGCGGGGTGATCGACAGCGGGCCGTTGAACGCCAGCACCATCGCGTAGCCATCCGGCGGGGCCTTCGCGATGTCGTCGGTGGCGACGGTGCCTCCTGCGGCGGGCTTGTTCTCGACGATCACCGGCTGGCCGAGGCGATCCTTGAGCTTGTCGGCGATCGTGCGGCCGAGCACGTCGATGGAGCTGCCCGCGGGTGCTGACATCACGAAGCGGATGGGCTTCTCGGGCCAGGTCTGCGCCGGCGCGGACGCGGCAACCGCAAGCGCGGCCGCGACGACGATGCTCTTCAGGAAACCGTACTGCATGGCGTTGCCTCCGGTGGAACGTGTTGTAGGTCGGTGCTGCGGACGGTCAGACTTCAACGCGGCCGCATACCAGGTATTCGAGCAGGGCCTTCTGTGCGTGCAGGCGATTTTCTGCTTCATCCCATACGACGCTCTGCGGGCCGTCGATGACGGCGGCCGTGACTTCCTCGCCGCGATGCGCGGGCAGACAGTGCATGAAGACGGCATCGGGCTTCGCCTGCGCCATCATGTCGGCGTCCACGCACCAATCGGCGAAGGCGCGCTTCCGCACTTCGTTCTCGGCCTCGAAGCCCATGCTGGTCCAGACGTCGGTGGTGACGAGGTCCGCGCCGCGGCACGCATCCATCGGGTCGGGGAACGATTCGTAGGCGGTGCCGGCGCCCGAGCCGGTGCCCACGCCGACGCGTTCGATCTCGTAGCCGGGCGGCGTCGAGACATGGACCTTGAAGTCGAGGATGGAGGCCATCTGCAGCCACGTGCTGCAGACGTTGTTGGAGTCGCCGATCCATGCCACGGTCTTGCCGGCGATCGAGCCGCGATGCTCGATGTACGTGTAGATGTCGGCCAGGATCTGGCACGGGTGGTATTCGTTGGTCAGCCCGTTGATCACCGGCACGCGCGAATGGGCGGCGAAGCGGTCGATGATCGATTGCTCTAAGGTGCGGATCATCACGACGTCGACCATCCGGGAGATGACGCGCGCGACGTCCTCGATGGGCTCGCCGCGCGAGAGCTGCGTGTCGCCACGGTTCAGGTTGATCGCGATGCCGCCCAGCTGGTTCATCCCCGCTTCGAAGGACACGCGGGTTCGCGTCGAGG
>JANNNM010000532.1:0-4582 GCA_031398535.1 Betaproteobacteria bacterium
GCTGATGCAGGCGCAGCGGGATGCGGCATGGGCGGAGGTGGCGCGACGGCTCGCGCACGAGATCAAGAATCCGCTGACGCCGATCCAGCTGTCCGCCGAAAGGCTGGCGATGAAGCTTGCACCCAAGCTTGAAGGCGCGGACCAGGACATCCTGCGCCGCGGCACGCAGACGATCGTGTCGCAGGTGGGCGCGATGAAGCACATGGTGGACGACTTCGCGATCTACGCGCGCCAGCCGCGGCCGGGACAGATGCAGAACGTCGATCTGCAGGCCCTATTGCTTGACGTGCTGGCCCTGTACGACAATCTTCGTCCCCACGTTAGGCTATCCTTGCCGGAAGCGCCCGTCTTCGTCCTGGGCGAACCCACCCGTCTGCGCCAGGTGTTCCACAATCTGCTGAGCAACGCGGTCGATGCCCAGGCCGACGTCGCCGATCCGCATTTCGCGATCACGCTCACCGCCAACGACGGCGAGGTCGTCCTCGAGTTTGCCGATGGCGGCCCGGGGTTCGGCGCCGAGTTGCTGGCGCACGCGTACGAGCCGTATGTGACGACGAAGGCAAAGGGCACGGGGTTGGGACTGGCAATCGTGAAGAAGATCATCGACGAACATGGCGGCCGCGTCGCGCTGGACAATGGGGCGTCCGGCGGCGCGCGCGTCACGCTTACTTTTACGCAGGGTCCGGCCGGCAGCAGAAGCGCCGCGGCAACTGTCTAGGGATCCGTACCAATGGCGCATGCAAAGGAAATCCTGATCGTCGACGATGAAGTCGGCATCCGGGAACTGCTGTCTGAAATCCTGCAGGACGAAGGCTATCGCGTCGCGCTGGCCGAAAATGCCGGCGAAGCCCGCGCCTACCGGCAGCGGCAGCAGCCTGCTCTGGTGCTGCTCGACATCTGGATGCCCGACACCGATGGCGTCACTCTGCTGCGCGAATGGGCGGCCAACGGACAGCTGACGATGCCGGTCGTGATGATGTCCGGCCATGGCACGATCGAAACCGCCGTCGATGCGACGAAGGTGGGCGCGTTCGACTTCCTCGAGAAGCCGGTCGGCCTGCAGAAGTTGCTCTCCACGATTGCGCGCGCGCTGAAGAGCGCCGCGGCGCAGGAACCACGGCGCGTGTCGCTGGCGGCCCTGGGCGGCGGCGCGGCGGTCCGCGAAGCGGAAAAGGCACTCGATCTGTTGCTGGCCGGGCGCCGGCCCGTGCTGGTGCTGGGTGAGCCCGGTACCGGCCACGATCTCGCCGCACGCGCGATGCAGACGCCCGATGCGCCTTGGGTCGCGCTGCAGAACGGCGCGCGCCTCACCGCCAATCCGCTGGCGCTGCTGGAGGAGGCCCGCGAGGGCGTGCTCTATTGCAGCGAGATCGGCCAGTACTCGAAGGTGGAGCAGAAGGGCCTGGCCTTCCTGTTGCCCAAGCTCGACAAGCAGAACGTGACGCTGGTGTGCACGAGCGTCGAGCCCCTCGGCAACCTTGCCGCCGAAGGCAAGTTCGATGCGCAACTGCTGGCGCTGCTGTCCGCAGGTGCGGTCGTGCTGCCACCGCTGCGCAAGCGCCGCGAGGACATTCCGCTCCTCATCGAGCGTTACTGGCGCGAAGGCACCGGCGATGCCGCAGCGCCGCCGCTGCTCGCCGCGCTGCCGCCGGCCGCCCTGACCGCGCTGTCCAATGCCTACTGGCCGGGCAACCTCGACCATCTCGCCGGATTCATCCGCAACCTGCTGCTGCTGGGTGGCGAGATCACCACCGAGCATGTGAAGCGCGTGCTGGGCGAGGCCGCCTCGCCCAACCCGTCGGTGGCGCCCGAGATCACGTCGCGTTTCTTCGACATGCCGCTCCGCGAAGCGCGCGAAGCCTTCGAGCGCATCTACTTCGAGCAGCTGCTGGGCAAGGAGCAGAGCAACATGAGCAAGGTGGCGGAAAAGGCCGGGCTCGAGCGTACGCATCTCTATCGCAAGCTGAAGCAGCTGAACATCCGCTTCTCGCGGCGCGTCGACGACAGCGCCGCGTAACGATCCACGACGGTCTCGCCCCCTTGAGCACCACGACCACTGCCGATCCCAAACGCGTCACCGCCCTGATGGTGGGCGCCATCGGCGTCGTCTACGGCGACATCGGCACCAGCCCGCTGTACATGCTGAAAACGGCGTTCAGCGGCGAGCACGCTCTGGCGCTGACGACGGCCAACGTCTTCGGCGTGATGTCCGTGGTGTTCTGGGCGCTGGTGATCGTCGTCACGCTGAAGTACATCACGCTGATCCTCCGCGCCGACAACAACGGCGAAGGCGGCATTCTGGCGCTGACCGCGCTGGTGTCGCGGGGCCTGGCGAAGCAGGAGCGACGTCGCTGGTGGCTGGTCGGCTTCGGCATCTTCGGCGCGGCGATGTTCTACGGCGACGGGATGATCACGCCGGCCATCTCGGTGCTTTCGGCGGTCGAAGGCATCGAGATCCTGGCGCCTTCGCTGCACCCTTTCGTGGTCCCCATCACGCTCGTGATCATCACGGCACTGTTCATGATCCAGCGACGCGGCACGGCCAGCGTCGGAGCCTTCTTCGGCCCCGTGATGTGCGTCTACTTCATCGTCCTCGCTGCGCTGGGCGCCTACCAGATCATGCGCAATCCAGGCATTCTGGCCGCGCTCAATCCTGCCTACGCGCTGGATTTCTTCACCGAGGCGCCGCTCGCAGCCTTTCTGTCGCTCGGCGCGGTCGTGCTGGCAGTCACCGGCACCGAGGCGCTCTATGCAGACATGGGTCATTTCGGCAAGTCACCGATACGACGCGCGTGGCTCGCCTTCGTCATGCCGGCGCTCGTCATCAACTATTTCGGCCAGGGCGCACTGATCCTCGCTGATCCCGCGGCGGTCAAGAATCCCTTCTATCTGCTGGCACCGGAATGGGCGCTGATCCCGCTCGTGATCCTCGCCACCTGCGCGACCGTCATCGCGTCGCAGGCCGTCATCTCGGGCGCGTTCTCGCTGACGCGCGCCGCCATCCAGATGGGCTACTGCCCGCGCCTGCAGATCCTGCATACCTCCGAGAAGCAGATCGGGCAGATCTATGTGCCATTCATCAACTGGATGCTGTTCATTGCCGTCGTCCTGTTGGTCGTCGCCTTCAGGAAATCCGAAAATCTTGCGGCCGCCTACGGTATTGCCGTCACGCTGGCGATGCTGATCGACTCCATCCTCATTTTCGTCGTGATGCGGCGGTTGTGGCACTGGCCGACGCCAGTTGCGTTCCTGATCGCCGCACCACTGACCATCATCGACCTTGCCTTCCTCTCGTCCAATGCGCTCAAGATCCCCGACGGCGGCTGGTTCCCGCTGGTGATCGGTGCGGTGATATTCACGCTGCTCACCACCTGGAAGCGGGGACGCGCGGTGCTGATGGACCGGCTCTCGGAGAACGCGCTGCCGCTCAACCTCTTCATCGAGAGCATCGAGGTGGCGCCGCCCATCCGCGTGGACGGCACGGCGATCTTCATGACTTCCACGCTCGATCGCGTGCCGCACGCGCTGCTGCACAACCTGAAGCACAACAAGGTGCTGCACCAGCGCGTCGTGTTCCTCACCGTGATCATGCGCGACGTGCCCTTCGTCGACGATGCCGAGCGCATGGAGGTGCGCACGCTGGGGTGCGACTTCTACCAGTTCCTCGCGTACTACGGCTTCAAGGAAGACCCCGATATCCCGGAACTGCTGGAGGAATCCGGCCGCCGCGGCTTCGAATTCGAGATGATGGAAACCTCGTTCTTCGTCTCGCGCGAGACGCTCATCCCCACCGGCGCGCCCGGCATGGCGCTGTGGCGCGAGCGGCTCTTCGCGTCGATGTCGAAGAATGCGATCAAGGCCTCGGAGTTCTTCCAGATCCCGACCAACCGCGTCGTGGAGCTGGGCACGCAGATCGAGCTGTAGCGCGTCCTTCCACGAATGAAAAACGCCGGCGCGAGGCCGGCGTTTTCATGGTGCGGGTGCTTGTCGGCGATCAGGCCGCAACCATCTGCGCCCGGATCGTCTTCATCGCCTTGCTCTCGATCTGCCGGATGCGCTCGGCGGACACGCCGTACTCCGTCGCGAGATCCTGCAGCGTCAGCGTCGAGTCGTCTTCCTTCAGCCAGCGCGCCTCGATGATCCGGCGGCTGCGGTCGTCGAGCCGCGACAGCGCGCTCTGCAAACCCGCCGTGCGATTGTGGGCCGTCTGCGCGCGCTCGACGATCTTGGACGGATCGTCCTCGGTGTCGGTCAGGTAGGCGATCGGCGAGACGAAATTCTCCTCGTCTCCCGGCGTCGGATCGAGCGCCAGGTCGTGGCCCGTCAACCGCGTTTCCATCTCGACCACGTCCTCGGGCTTGACGCCGAGATCCTTGGCAATCCTGGCGGCATCGGCCACCGACAGCGCAGCCGAACTGACCTTCATGCTGCGGAGGTTGAAGAAGAGCTTGCGCTGGGCCTTGGTCGTGGCGACCTTGACGAGGCGCCAGTTGCGCAGGATGTATTCGTGCATCTCGGCGCGGATCCAGTGCAGCGCGAACGACACGAGGCGCACGCCGCGCTCGGGGTCGAAGCGCTTGAC
>JANNNM010000536.1:0-5093 GCA_031398535.1 Betaproteobacteria bacterium
CCGGGCTCAACTGCGGCCGCTGGGACTACATCTTCTCGTGCATCAAGAAATTCCGGAACAACAAGGATTTCTGCCTCGCCGACCGCGCGCTGGTCACGATGACCACGCACTTCCTCAAGAGCTACGCCGAGTTGTGCGTCAAGACCTGCCACCGCCGCAACATCCACGCGATGGGCGGCATGGCGGCGCAGATCCCGATCAAGAACGACGAGAAGGCCAACGCGGATGCCTTCGCCAAGGTCAAGGTCGACAAGGAGCGCGAAGCCACTTACGGCCACGACGGCACCTGGGTGGCGCATCCGGGGCTGGTGCCAGTGGCGCTGGAAGTGTTCAACCGGCTGATGCCCACGCCCAACCAGATCGCGATCACCAAGCGCGACGACGTGCACGTGGGGGCCGCCGATCTCATCAAGTTCACACCCGAGACGCCGATCACCGAGAAGGGGCTGCGACTCAACATCAACGTCGCCATCCAGTACATCGGCGCATGGCTGGCCGGGCAGGGCGCCGTTCCCATCTATAACCTGATGGAAGATGCGGCTACTGCGGAGATCTCGCGGTCGCAGGTGTGGCAGTGGATCCGCTCGCCGAAGGGCGTCTTGGACGATGGCCGCAAGGTGACGAAGCCGATGGTGGCCGCGATGATCCCGGAGGAAATGGCGAAGATCCGCGAATTGCTGGGCGCGGCCTACGGTGACGGCAAGTACGACACGGCGGCGAAGATCTTCGCCGACCTCGTCAACAACGACACCTTCGTCGACTTCCTGACGCTGCCGGCGTACGAACTCATCGACTGATCACACGATCCGGCACGCCTCGTCGAAGTCGAGACGCGGGTTGCGCACGAAGAGCGTGGCGTCGTCGCCGTAGCCGAGGTTGATCAGGAAATTGGATTTCCAGCGGCCTTCCGGGAAGAAGGCCGCATCCACCTTCGCGTTGTCAAAGCCCGACATCGGGCCGCACGACAGGCCGAGCGCACGCGCCGCCAGGATGAAATAGGCGCCCTGCAAAGTGCCACTTCGGAACGCGCTCGTCAGGATGTGCTCGGGCTTGCCGATGAACCAGCTGCGCGCATCGACATGCGGAAAGAGCCGCGGCAGGTGCTCGTAGAACTCCATGTCATAGGCGACGATCACGGTCACCGGCGCGGCCATTGTCTTGGCGGCGTTGCCGGCAGAGAGCGCCGGCCGCAGGCGCGCGCGGGCCTCGGGCGAGCGGACGAACACAAAGCGGCCCGGCCCCGAGTTGGCCGTGGTCGGCGCCCACTTCACCAGGTCGTAGATCGCGCGCAGCGTTGCGTCCGTCACCGGCCGGTCAAGAAATTCGTTGTACGTGCGCGCGGAACGGAACAGCGTATCGAGCGCGGATGCGGAAAGGGTGGTCATGGTTGCCTTGGCGAGGTGCGGGGCCTAGTGACGGCCCCATGAGTAGACCACGGTGACGATCACCGTTCCCCACAGCGTCAGCAGCACGTTGTTGATCGCATAGGGGACGGTGAATCCCAGCACGAACACGTTGTTGCCGCCGGCTTCCTTCAGCGCGTTGAGCGCGGGGGTGGCGGTCTGCGCGCCGGCCAGGCCGCCCAGCAGCAACGCGATCGGCATCTTCAGCAGTTTCGCGCCCACGTAGAAGCCAAGGAGTTGAGGCACCATCGTCACCAAGGCGCCGGCGGCGAACACGGTGAGGAAGTACGAAACGCCGCGCTCCTGCAGCACCGCTACCGCATGCGGCCCCGCCGTGAGACCGACAATCGCGATGAATACGGTCAGCCCGACGTCCTGCAGGATGCGCGTCGCGGAATCGGGGATGCCGCCGAAGAGTGGATAGCGGCTGCGTGCCCAGCCGGTGACGAGCCCCACCAGCAGGATGGCACAGCTGGTGCCAAGGCCGATGGGCAACGTACCGACGCGGACCGACACCAGGCCGAGCAGGATGCCCACGGTGAGCCCGGCCGCCAGGAACGGCAGCGCGAAGCGCGACGGGTCCGCGTCGATGAAACCGGTGAGCCGGGCCACGCGCTCGATGTTGGGCGCACTGCCGACGACGTGCAGCACGTCACCGCGCTGCGGGATGGTGCCGAGTTCGAGCGGCAGGTCGAGCTGCCCGCGCGTGATGCGGGTCAGGAAGACGCCGCGCCCGTACTCGACGGCCAGGTCGCCCATCCGGCGCCCGGCGACATTCGAGCGGGTGATGACCACCTGGGCCTCCTGCAGCGGAAACCCCAGCAACTCAGCGTCATCGATCTCCGGTCCGATGCGCTCATCCGCGTCGATCAGCACGTTGCGCCAGGCGCCCATCGCCAGCACGTCGCCGCTCTGCAGCCGCGTGCCGACGTTGACGTCGGCAATGATCTGGCCGTCCCGGCGGATCTGCTCGACATAGACGCGGGCGCCGGCGAATGCCGATTCGAACTCACTGATCGTGTGGCCATCGAATTCGGGCTTGTCGAGCCGGATGGCGCGAAAGCCGAAGCGCTGGTAGGCGATGCGACTTCCCGGCAGGTGCCCGTCGCCCGCCAGCTCGTTCTGGAATGCGAGGGCCGCGTCGCGGACATTCACGCGCAGCAGCAGCGGTGCTGCTGCAACAACGAACAGGATCACGCCGATGTCGCCGAACACATAGGTGACGGCGTCGGCCAGCGGCACATGCGACGACCACAGCGCCTTGGTGGCGGCATCCACCGGCAGTTCTGCGATCGTGGCGAGCGCCGTGCCCAGCGCCGCCGATTGGGTGAGACCGCCCGAGGCGACGCCCGCTGCGGTGCCGGGGTCAAACCTGAACACCCACGCGACGGCAAGTGCCGTCACCAGGCCCGAAATCGACACGACGAAGGCCAAACCGATCTGCGGCAGCGCCTCCTTCTTGAGTCCGGCGAAGAACTGCGGGCCGGTCGAGTACCCGATCGCGAACAGGAACAGGTCGAAGAAGGCCCACTTCAGCAGGTCCGGGATCTCGGGCGTGAAGAGGATGCCAAGCACCAGGCCGGCGATCAGCGTGCCGACGACCGTGCCGAGGCCGATGCCCTTGACGTGGATGCGTCCCAGCAGGAAGCCGAGGACGATGGCCACGAAGATCGCCAGCTCCGGATGCGCTTGAACGAGCCTGGTGATGTCGGCCATCATGGGATGTGGAATGGGTATCGTTACGGAAGGGCGCAGCCACGCAGTCTACCGAAGGCGCCGCCGCCGGGGGCGCTGTACAGGTCATTGACCCACGTTATCGTGGATATTGGCATAATGAATTGGACGGCTAGTGCCCCACGGATCCACGATCAACCCTGTTCAAGGGGCAACCCGGCTTCCGCGCGGCGTACAGGCGCGCGATCAATCGAGGAGTGCATGATGAAGAATCTCAAAGGTACGAAGACCCACGACAACCTGAAGGCCGCGTTCGCCGGCGAATCGCAGGCCAACCGCCGCTATCTCTACTTTGCCAACAAGGCGGACGTCGAAGGCCAGAACGACGTGGCCGCGCTGTTCCGCTCCACCGCGGAAGGCGAGACGGGCCATGCGCACGGCCATCTCGACTATCTGGCGGTGGTGGGCGACCCCGCAACCGACCTGCCGATCGGCTCGTCGCGCGACAACCTGAAGGCCGCCGTGGCCGGCGAAACGCACGAGTACACCGACATGTACCCAGGCATGGCCAAGTCGGCGCGTGACGAAGGCTTCGAGGAAATCTCGGATTGGTTCGAGACGCTGGCGAAGGCGGAACGCTCGCATGCGAATCGTTTTCAGAAGGCATTGGACCAGCTGACCGACTGAAACTCACGATGGAGCGTCGCAAAAAGCGCGACGCTCATCGTTCGGTTCGACCGTCGCTGGGAAACGCGACGTACGAATTTTTGCGACGCGCAATGACCGTTCCTGACCCCCTATGACCTCCCGCGAAGGCAGCCTCGACGCGCCGATCCGGCATCCGCTTGACTGGCGCAACCCGGCGTTCTTCGACCAGGGCGCGCTCGACACGGAGCTGGAGCGCGTGTTCGACATCTGCCATACGTGCCGCCGCTGCGTCAGCCTGTGCGGCGCATTTCCCACGTTGTTCGACCTGATCGACGAGAGCAAGTCGGGGGAACTCGACACGGTCGCGAAGTCCGATTACGTCAAGGTCGTCGACCAGTGCTACCTCTGCGACCTCTGCTACATGACGAAGTGCCCGTACGTGCCGCCGCATCCGTGGAACGTCGACTTCCCGCACCTGATGCTGCGTGCCAAGGCGGTCAAGTTCCGGGATGGCGACGTCAAGTTTCGCGACAAGCTGCTCTCCAGCACCGACCGCGTCGGCAGGCTCGCCACCATTCCGGTGGTGGTGCAGATGGTGAACAAGGCCAACACGATGCCCGCCGCGCGCGCGGTGATGCAGTCCACGCTCGGCATCGCTGCGGCGACGACGCTTCCTCCCTACGCCACCGCACGCTTCCGGGCACATGCCGAACCCAGCATCGCGTGGCCGGTGCGCGACGGCGAACGCACGCCGGGCAAGGTCGCGATCTTCGCCACCTGCTACGTCAACTACAACGAGCCTGGCATCGGCCACGACCTGCTGAAGTTGCTGGCGCACAACGAGATCCCGTACCGGTTGGTGGAAAAGGAAGCATGCTGTGGCATGCCGAAGCTCGAGCTGGGCGACCTGGTCGCCGTCGAGGCGCTGAAGGACATCAACATTCCGCCGCTGGCGAAGCTTGCACGCGAAGGCTTTGCCATCCTGACCGCGGTGCCGTCGTGCACGCTGATGTTCAAGCAGGAACTGCCGCTGATGTTCCCCGACGACGCCGATGTGCGCGCGGTGGCGGATGCGATGTTCGATCCGTTCGAGTACCTGGTGCTGCGCGACCGCGACGGGTACATCAAGAAGCACTTCCCGCAGCCGCTCGGCCAGGTCAGCTATCACATCCCGTGTCACGCCCGGGTGCAGAACGTGGGGCAGAAGACGCGCGAAGCGCTGCAGTGGGTGCCCGGCACCACGCTCAACACGGTTGAGCGTTGCGCGGGCCACGATGGCACGTGGGGCGTGAAGAAGGAATTCTTTGCGGAATCCATGCGCATCGGCAAGCCGGTGTTCGCGCGGATGAACGAGGACGACCCCGACTA
>JANNNM010000575.1:0-1427 GCA_031398535.1 Betaproteobacteria bacterium
GCGATACCGGCACCATCACGTCCGGCGCCCAGAGCGGCTAACATGGCAGCTAAGCCGGCCCAACTGAGCTTGCGCGCCTTGGCTTCGCCGCGCAGGGCATGCAAGCCAACACCGCGATCGATGCTGAAGCTGCCCGACTTCACGATGCCCTCTTCCAGGCTCCAGCCTTCGTAGCGCGCATGCTGGAAGTAGAGGTCGGCGAAATCGATGTCATGCGTGTGGATCGATGCCAGCACGTCGGAAAGCGTGGCGGCACTGAGGCCGGCGGGGGCCAGCAGCAGGTGCTCGGCGTCGGCCAGGACGGCCGCGGCGACGGGAGGAACGGAGAGATCGGTCAAGGCGTGCCTTTCGAGGGCTCGCGGGCGGCGACGTGCCGGCGCGCGAGGGGATTACCCTCTATTCTGGGGCCGGGAGGCCCCCGCTTCAATTGCCGGCGGAACGTGTCGCAGCCCCCTGCCCCAGGTACGTGGCCATGACCTGCGGGTTCACAGCCAGTTCGGCGCTGGGGCCTTCCAGCACAAGATCCCCGGTTTCAAGCACATAGCCGTAGTCCGACACCTGCAACGCGGCGCGCGCATTCTGTTCGACCAGCAGGATCGACACGCCGGCGGCCTTCAGCGCCGCGATGATGCTGAAGATCTCGCGGACCACGAGGGGCGCCAGGCCCAGCGAGGGCTCGTCCAGCATCAGCAGCCGCGGCTTGGCCATCAGCGCGCGGCCCAGCGCCAGCATCTGCCGTTCGCCGCCGGAAAGCGTGCCGGCCTCCTGGTCGCGGCGCTCGGCCAGCCGCGGGAAGCGCTGGTAGACCTCGTCGAGCGTACGCAGTGCATCGCGCTCGCCGCGGCGCAACCGCGCGAACGCGCCGAGCTCGAGGTTCTCGCTGACTTTCATCGACGCGAAGAGATCGCGCTTTTCGGGCACCAGGATCAGGCCCTCGGCCACGCGCTCTTCCACCGTCAGCCTGCCGACCGCGTGGCCGCGATACGTGATCGCGCCCGCAGCCGGCAGGATGCCCATGATCGCCGCCAGCAGCGTGGTCTTGCCCGCGCCGTTGGGGCCGATCACCGTGACGATGCGGCCTTCGGCGACATCGATGGATACGTTGTGCACGGCCTCGACCTTGCCGTAGGCCACGCGCAGGTCGCGGACGGTCAGCAGCGAGGCCGGGGTCTCGTGTGCCTGTTCGCGCGGCGCTGTCATACGACGCCCCCGAGGTACGCCTCGAGCACGCGCGGATCGCGCTGGATGGTCGCGGGCAGGCCTTCGGCCAGCTTCTCGCCGAAGTCCATCACGACCAGTCGATCGGTGAGACCCATCACGAATTCCATGTCGTGCTCGACCAGCAGGATCGTGATGCCCTCGCCCTGCAACGCGCGCAGCAGCGTCGCCAGTTCCTGCTTCTCGAGATAGCGCAGGCCCGCCGCGGG
>JANNNM010000587.1:0-1008 GCA_031398535.1 Betaproteobacteria bacterium
GGCTGTACACCTGCGGGCCGACGGTGTACGACTTCCAGCACATCGGCAACCTGCGGACGTACCTGTTCGAAGACCTGCTGAAGCGCGTTCTCGCCTTCAACGGCTACAAGGTGCGTCACGTGATGAACATCACCGACGTCGGCCACCTCACGTCCGATGCCGACACCGGCGAGGACAAGATGGAGAAGGGCGCGCGCCGCACCGGCAAGACGGCGTGGGAGATCGCGCAGCTCTACACCGATGATTTCCTCGCGAACCTTGCGCGCCTCAACATCGAGGACGCGACCATCCTGTGCAAGGCCACCGATCACATCGCCGAGCAGATCGCGTTCATCGCCGACATCGAGAGGAACGGCTTCGCCTACGTGACAGCGGACGGCGTCTACTTCGACACCGCGAAACAGCCCGACTATGGGTACCTGGCCCGGCTCGACATCCATGGCCAGGAGGCCGGCAAGCGCATCGACGTGGGCGACAAGCGAAGCCCCACCGATTTCGCGCTGTGGAAGTTCTCGCCCGCCGGCGAAGCCCGGCAGATGGAGTGGGACAGTCCGTGGGGCCGCGGCTTTCCCGGCTGGCACATCGAGTGCTCGGCGATGGCGCAGAAGTACCTGGGCGACTACTTCGATATCCATTGCGGCGGCGAGGATCATATCCCCGTGCACCACACGAACGAAATCGCGCAGACGCAGGCGCGCGCGGGCACGCGGCTTGCCAACTACTGGATGCACGGCTACTTCCTGCTGCTGAACGACAGCAAGATGGCGAAGTCGGCAGGCGAGTTCCTGCGCGTGCAGTCGTTGCTGGAGCGCGGCTACGATCCGCTGGTCTACCGCTACCTGTGCCTGACGGCGCACTACCGCACACAGATGAGTTTTTCCTGGGAAGCGATGGACGCCGCGGCCACTGCGCTCGACCGGATGCGCAACGGCGTGCGTGCGTTGCCGGAGGATGCTGCCACACTGCCCGATGTCGATGCGCTCGCGCGCTTCACGGCGGAGATCAACG
>JANNNM010000600.1:0-2481 GCA_031398535.1 Betaproteobacteria bacterium
GTCGGACCCTATGCCCACCTGTTGTCACGTGTCGACCCCAAGCTGGTCGACGCGCTGCTCGATCCCGCCAAGGGGGCCACCGATGGCGCCGCCGCCAAGCCGGCACCAGCGGCCGCACCCGCTGTTGCCGTGGCCGCTGCCGCGCCCACGACCATCGGCATCGACGACTTCACGAAGATCGACCTGCGGATCGCGCGGATCGTCAACGCCGAACACGTCGAAGGTGCCGAGAAACTCCTGAAGCTGACGCTCGATGTCGGCGAAGACCGCCATCGCACCGTGTTCGCCGGCATCAAGTCCGCGTACGACCCGGCCACGCTGGTCGGCCGCCTGACGCCGATGGTGGCCAACCTCGCGCCGCGCAAGATGAAGTTCGGCCTCTCGGAGGGCATGGTACTGGCCGCGTCGGGCGACGGGCCGGGCATCTTCCTGCTGGCGCCCGACAGCGGTGCGCAACCCGGCATGCGCGTCAAATGAGCGCTTGCCAGGCGGGCTCCGGCGCGGACGCCTGCAGGTGCAACGCCGCAACGACCTGATGGCCGCCCTGCCCGACCTCGACTCGTTGACCTCGGCGTTCCGGTTTCGCCCGAAACTCCTCGATTGCCTGAAGGCAGGCTATACCCGCGCCGACTTCCGCGGCGACCTTGCCGCGGGCATCACGGTGGGCGTGGTCGCGTTGCCGCTGGCGATGGCCTTCGCCATCGCGTCCGGCGTGCCGCCGCAGGCCGGCATCTTCACCGCGATCATCGCGGGTTTCCTGATCTCGCTCCTCGGTGGCTCGCGCGTGCAGATCGGCGGCCCCACGGGGGCATTCATCGTCATCGTCTACGCCATCGTCGTGCAGTACGGCGTGGCCAACCTCATCATCTGCACTATCGCGTCCGGCGTGTTGCTGCTGGCCATGGGCATCACGCGGATGGGCAGCCTCATCCGCTTCATCCCCGTGTCGATCGTGATCGGCTTCACGAACGGCATCGCCGTCCTGATCCTGCTGTCGCAGCTGAAGGATTTCCTCGGACTCGACATCGCGATGCCGGAGGAGTTCTTCACGCGCATCCGGGTCATCGCGACGAACACCCATCATGTCGATCCCGCGACGGTGATCCTGTCGTCGCTATGCCTCTTCGTGCTTTGGTTCTGGCCGAAGTCCATCACGACCAGCGGCCAGGCGCTTGAAAAGGAGGACCAGGCCGCCGCCGAACCGGCGGGTGGCGGCGACGGCCACGTGCCGCTGCGCGATCGCGCGTTTCTGAATACCACCCGGCGCGGCCGCGCGGTGATGTCGCGCCTGCCGGGACCGATCGTCGTCCTGATCGTGGCCTCGGTCATGGTGGCGCTGCTGAAGCTCGACGTCGAGACGATCGGCACGCGCTTCGGCGGCATCCCGCAAAGCCTGCCCGCATTTGCGTGGCCGGACCTCTCGCTCGAGACGCTGCGCAAACTGATGGCGCCCACGATCACAATTGCGCTGCTGGGCGCCATCGAGTCGCTGCTGTCGGCGCGCGTGGCGGACTCGCAGATCGACGATCGGCACGACCCCAACCAGGAACTGATGGCGCAGGGCATCGCCAACATCGTCACGCCTTTCTTCGGCGGCATCCCCGCCACCGGCGCCATCGCCCGGACCGCGACGAACATCCGCTCCGGCGGGCGCACGCCGGTTGCCGGCATGATCCACGCGGCCACGCTGTTGCTGATCGTGCTGGTGGCCGCCCCCCTCGCCAAGTTCATTCCGCTCGCGGCGCTATCCGCGGTGCTGATCATGGTGGCGCTCAACATGGGCGACTGGCACGCGTTCCGCGAACTTGCGCGGTATTCGATTCCCTATCGCATCGTGCTGCTTGCGACGTTCTTCATCACGGTGGTCTTCGACCTCACGCTGGCCGTCGAAATCGGGCTGGTCCTGGCCAGCCTCTTCTTCATCTACCGGATGTCCGCGCTCACGCTGATCGAGCCGATCCGCCTCGACGGGGTGCCGCCCCGGGTCGCGGCCTACAAGGTATTCGGCGCGCTGTTTTTCGGATCGGTGGGCAGGCTCGAGCCGTTGCTGGACCCGGTGCGCACGCCCGCCAACATCATCATCCTGGAGATGCACCAGATGATCAGCATCGACAACACGGGACTTGAAACGCTGCAATCGCTGCAGCGCTATCTGGCGCGGCACGGCGGCCAGCTGATCCTGTGCGGCTTGAACCGCAACCCGGCGGCACTGGTGGAGCGCTCGGGATTCGCCGCGACGCTGGGCGAAGCCAACGTCGTGCCGCACCTGGCGCGGGCGTTGTTCCGCGCCCACCAGTTGCTGCGCGAATCCGAGCCTGCCGACGCCGCAGAGCCTTCTGCCTACTAGGTCCTGTAGGCGAGGCTTGTATCTTGCCCCCGGACCTGTGCGGTAGAGTTTCTGGTGTCTGCGAGAGCCGGACTTGTCCCCGTGCAGCATGTTTGAGGCTGGGGTATCCAATAGCCCGCGCTGAAGTGAATTGC
>JANNNM010000771.1:0-1380 GCA_031398535.1 Betaproteobacteria bacterium
AAGAAGCGTGTACAACGCGCCGGCACGGACCTTGAGCCTGGCCGGCAGTGCCGGGTTGACGAGATAGCAGTACCACGCCGCCACGATGCCGGCGATGGCGAGCCAGAACGGCAGACTGAGGACGCCATGTTGAATGAAGGCGGCAACACCGTGCCATTCGTTCTTGAGTTCCCACATGACCGCGTGCTGGGGCAGGACGACAATGGCGTTGCCGAAGAACTCCCCAAACAGCATGGGCTCGATATACGCGAAGCCGGCAAAAAATGACGGGATGGCCAGCAGGATCAGCGGCACCGTGACCACCCACGGGCTTTCCTTCGGCGGGCCGCCATGATGGCCATGGTTGTCCGCAGGCTCCTCGTCAACATGCGCTACGGGGTTCGATTGGCGGTCGGGATCGGCCACGGTGCCATGGGTGTCCGCGCCGGCGTGCGCGTGATCATGGTCGTGGTCATGCGCACCGGTGTCGAAGCGCGGCGTACCGTGGAAGGCCAGGAACAGCATCCGGAACGAATAGAAGGCGGTGATGAACACGCCGGCCATCACCGCGAAGTACGCATACGAATGCCCGGGAATCTTCGACAGGTGCACGGCCTCGATGATCGCGTCCTTCGAGAAGAAACCCGCGAAAGGCGGGATGCCCGCCAGTGCCAGCGAGCCGATCACCGCCGTGATGTAGGTGATGGGCATGTACTTGCGCAGCCCGCCCATCTTGCGCAGGTCCTGCTCGTGATGCAGCGCGATGATCACCGAGCCGGCGCCGAGGAACAGCAGCGCTTTGAAGAATGCGTGCGTCATCAGGTGGAAGATCGCGGCCGAGTAGGCCGACACGCCCAGCGCCACCGTCATGTAGCCCAACTGCGACAGCGTCGAATAGGCCACGACCCGCTTGATGTCGTTCTGGATGATGCCGAGGAACGCCATGAACAGGGCCGTCGTGGCGCCGATGATGGTGACGAAGGACAACGCGGTATCGGACAGCTCGAACAGCGGGCTCATCCGCGCCACCATGAAGATGCCGGCGGTGACCATCGTGGCGGCGTGAATCAGCGCCGAGATCGGCGTGGGGCCTTCCATCGAATCGGGCAGCCATACGTGCAACGGCACCTGGGCGCTCTTGCCCATCGCGCCGATGAAGAGGCAGATGCAGGTGACCGTCATCAGGGACACTTCGGTGCTGCCCCACAGCACGATCTTGGCGTCCGCCAGCGACGGCGCCTTGGCGAAGGCCTCGACGTAATCCATCGTGCCAAAGTGGGCCAGCACCAGGCCCACGCCCAGGATGAAGCCGAAGTCGCCGACGCGGTTGGCCAGGAAGGCCTTCAGGTTGGCGTAGATGGCCGTGGGCCGCGTGTACCAGAAGCCGATCAGCAGGTAGGA
>JANNNM010000788.1:0-4925 GCA_031398535.1 Betaproteobacteria bacterium
TCCACGCGGCGTACTCGATGGGCGCGTCGAAGTGGCAGGTGATCTGGCACGTGATCATCCCCGGCGCGATGCCCGAGATCCTGACTTCCATGCGCATCGCGATCGGCTTCGGCTGGACGACGCTGGTGGCCGCCGAAATGGTCGCCGCCCAGGCGGGCCTGGGCCAGATGGTGCTCAACGCGTCCAATTTCCTGCGCACCGACATCGTGATCATGGGCATCGTCGTGATCGGCGTGGTCGCCTATCTCTTCGACCTGCTGATGCGCTATGTCGAGCGCCTGGTCGTGCCGTGGAAGGGCAAGATGTAGCATCCCGGCCTGCCGGACAGGCCACCGGAAGCGCCACCTGTCGGGCACGGATTGACAAGCGGGGGCGCCGCTTGCCACGCTGCGCCATGGCTCTGCGACCGCATTTCCAGAAGCTCGTCGAACGCGTTCGCCGGGGTCCGCCGCTGGCGGCGGCCGTCGTTTACCCATGCGACCGCGAATCCCTGCAGATGGCCCTGTCCGGCGCCTTCGCCGGGTACCTCAATCCCACACTGGTCGGCCCGGAGGCGCGCATCCGCGACGTGGCCGGCAAGTCCGGCCTCGACATCTCGCGGCTGCCGGTTATCGACTGTGCCGACGATGCCCCCCGCGCCGCCGGCGAACGGGCCGCCGCACTGGCCCGTAGCGGCCACGTTGCCGCGCTGATCAAGGGCAGCCTGTCCAACGAGGACCTGCTGGGTCCGGTCGCCGATGCCGCGTCCGGGTTGCGTACCGAGCGCCGCCTGTCGCATGCCTTCTTCCTCGACCTGCCGGGCCAACCGCGCGGGCTGCTGCTGGCCGACGCCCACATGAACGTCACGCCCAATCTCGCCGCCAAGCGCGACATCGTGCAGAACACGATCCAGCTCGCCATTGCGCTTGGCATCTCCACGCCCAACGTGGCCCTGCTGGCGGCGATGGATGGCCCGGCGCCGGCCTTTCCCTCCACGGCCGATGCCGTGGCGCTGAAGGCCATGGCGATGCAGGGCATGTTCCGCGGCGCCGTCGTCGAGGGTCCGCTCGCGCCCGACAGCGCGCTTTCGGCGGAGACGGCGCTGGCCCGGGGCATCAAGTCCGAGGTGGCCGGCCACGTTGACGTATTGATCGGGCCGTCGATGGAAAGCGCGCTGATGGTGCTGCGGACCATGCTGGCGATGGGCGGCGGACTGGCCGCCGGCATCGTGCTAGGTGCGCGCATTCCCATCGTGGCGCCGGGCCGCCACGACTCGATGGAAGTGCGCATGGCGTCGTGCGTGCTGGCCTCGCTGGTGATGGCGGCCGCCGCTGAAGCAACGCCTGTACCGGTGGACGTCACCGGCAGTCCGCTTGCAAACGACGCCGGTGCACGGGTCGCGGCCTGAGGGCGGCGGCAGACCCGGGCTGAAACGTGGGCGGAGGCCCGCGATCAAGGCGCGCACATCACCACCAGGTCGTCCCCGTCGCCCTCGGCGACCCAGCCCTTCGCGACCATTTCATCGCGAACCTGGCGCTCGATCGTGTAGCGGTGGTTGGTCTCCGGGCGATTGTTGAACACCCGATAGATCGGCTTCGAGCCCGCCGGGCAGGTGCCGCGATCGGGGACGAACAGTTGCTTGTAGTTGATCTCTTCCAGCACGAACTCGGGATGCGCGGCCCGCGTCGCCGCGCATTCGGCAGCACCACGGCCGAAGAAATGGGAGTTGCCGAGCGCGGGCGGAATGTAGAACCGGCACACCTGGCTCGTGCCGTTCTGTGCGGTCGCGTAGGCCTTGAACGTCTTGCCGGTGCGCACCCACCGCGGCGACGTCGTGCCCGCGTCCAGGTTGGCAATTTCAGCCGCCGTCCACGTGATGAAGTAGTGATCGAGGATCTCGTTGTAGAACTCGACCACATCCACCGTGGGGGTTCCGGCCGGGATGGCGCCGGGATCAAAGCCCTTCGCATCCAGCGGCAGCTCGTAGTACCCCTCGCTGGTGAAGAGCACGAGTTCCGACTTCACGGCGCCGGCATTGACAGGGGACGCGGTCAGCGTGACGGTGCAGCTGTCGCCCGGCATCACGACGGTTCCCGGCCCGCATCCGCTCACGCGCTGGAACTGCCCGGGCTGGAGAACATCCGAGGTATGGATGGACAACGGCGCATTGCCGCTGTTGGTGAACGTGACGGATTTCGGTACCGATGTCCTGCCGATCGCCGCATCGCCGAAGTCCAGGGTCGGTGGCAGCGAACACACCAGCGATGACTGCACGCCGGCCGGCATCCCGTACAGGCACCGGCAGCCGCGAATGTCATCGGCCTGCGGGGTGACCAACGGACTGTAGTTCGTCAACGGGGGTCCTGCCATCACCGCGGACTGCAGGTTGGAATGGGACAGGCCCAGCACGTGCCCCCATTCGTGCGTCATCAGGCGGTCGAGTTCGGCGAGCGTGCGGACATTGGCCGGGTTGAGCACCACGTCGGCATCGACCAGGGCGCGCTGCGTGCCGGCCATCGCAAACCATACATAAGTCCATGCGCCGTAGGCGGGCGCCAGCGCATCCCACCCGACCACGCTTGTGCCATCAGGCTGGTTGCCGTAGGTCGCGGCGGGGACCAGGGTGTTGGGCGCCGTCGTCGTTTCGCCGTCGTACTGGTGCACGACCGCACACTGCGACGACCACTTGTCGAACGATGCCTGCAGCTGCGCGATGATCGCCGCCTTGAAACCGGCCAGTTCGGGCGGCGCATTGTCGTGGTTGTATTTCCAGCGCACGGGCGCCATCCACTTGGCCGACGGCGCAAATTCGACCTGGAACTTCGTGGATGCCTGCGCGCTCGCGCCGAGCGGCACCTTGGCCTGCTGCAGCGAATGATCGCCGGACGCAGCGCGCACCTGGGCCGCCGTCAACAGGAGGCAGCTGGCAAGCGCCATTACGCATGACAGCTTGGTGAAGCACGGTTTCGCGGACGTTTCCATGACATCAGGTCGTCGCGTTCGGGTGCAATGCCTTGCAAGGCGAAGTGCCCGCTGCGCGAGATCAAAGGGAATGCAGCCATGGTCCCGACTTCGCGTCCGCCGCACCGTCGGACGCGTCGCATTCCGCTGTAGGAGAACGGCGCGGCCCAGCCTATGAAACGGCTGTAGGCCACGACCGCACCGCAACGGCGCGGAAAAGCGTCGCTGCTAGGCGACGGTCGGGGACGCGGCCGGTGCCAATGCGCGCGCCAGGACGCGTGCCACATGCACGGCCACGCGCGCACCGGAGGCGCGGGTGCCATCGGCGATCTGGTGCCGGCAGCTGGTGCCGTCGGCCACGATCAGCGTGCCTGCATCCGCACGGCGCACGGCGGGAAGCAGCGCGAGCTCCGCCATCCGCATCGACACGTCGAAATGCGCGGCGTCGTAGCCGAAGCTCCCTGCCATGCCGCAACAACTCGACTCGACCAGGTCCACCTTCAACCCGGGAATGAGTTGCAGCACGGCGCGCGCCGGCGACACCGCGTCGAACGCCTTCTGGTGACAGTGGCCATGCAGCAACGCGTGCGACTCCGGCAACGCCACCAGCGGCAACTGCAGCCGCCCGGCGTCGTGTTCGCGCGCCAGGAATTCCTCCAGCAGCAGCGCATGTTCCGACAGGCGCTGCGCCGCGTCGCCCAGGCCCATCACGAGGAACTCGTCGCGCAGTGACAGCAGGCACGATGGTTCGAGCCCGATCACGATTGCACCGCGTTCAACATGCGGCGCCAGCGCGGCGACCACGCGGCGTGCCTCGTGCTTCGCCTCGTCGACCAGCCCGGCCGCGAGAAACGTACGGCCGCAACACAACGGCCGCGACGGCGTGGCATCGTCGTCGCGCGCACGCGCGACTGCCACCGTGTACCCCGCGGCCTGCAACACCGCCAGCGCGGCGTGCGCATTCTCCGGCTCGAAGTAATGCGTGAACGTGTCGACGAACAGCACGACGTCGACGCAGCCGATGGCCTGCTCGTCACCGGGGTGCCCCGGCGCAAACGTATCGCGCCGCCAGCGCGGCAACGAGCGTTGCGCCGACAAGCCGGTCCACGCCTGCAGCAGGCGTGCCGCACCGGGCAACATGTCGCGCAGGTTGGCGAGCCCCGGCAGCCGCGCGGCCCACGGTGCCCAGCGGGGCAGCCATGCGATGGTGCGTTCCCGCAGCGACAGCCCGTGCGCGCGCTGCCAGTGATGCTGGAACTCGATCTTCATCTTCGCCATGTCGACGCCGGTCGGACATTCGCGGCGGCACCCCTTGCAGCCCACGCACAGGTCGAGCGCGTCGCGTACCGACGCGGATGCGAGGCCGCCATCAAGCTGGCCCGACAACGCCAGGCGCAGCGTGTTGGCGCGACCGCGCGTGACATGCTGTTCGTCGCGCGTCACGCGGTAGCTCGGGCACATCGTGCCCACGTCGAACTTGCGGCAGTTGCCGTTGTTGTTGCACATCTCGACGGCCTTGCCGAAGCCACGCGCCGGATCGCCACCGGTGCCGGGGGCGGACACGGTGTCGGCCATCGGGTCGTTGTGCACATCCCATGCCGACCAGTCGAGCGCCGTGGCCACCGGTTGCGCTCGATAGTCCGGCGGATAGCGGAACAAGGTCGTGTCGTCCATCCGCGAGGGCCGCACGATCTTGCCGGGATTCATGAGGCCTGCAGGATCGAACAGCGCCTTGATCGCCTCGAATGCATGCGTCAGCCGCGGCCCGAACTGCCAGGCGACCCACTCGCTGCGCACCAGCCCATCGCCGTGCTCGCCCGAAAATGCGCCCTTGTACTCGCGTACCAGCGCGCCCGCCTCCTCGGCAATGGCGCGCATCCGCGCCGCGCCGTCGCGGCGCAAGTCGAGGATGGGCCGCACGTGCAACGTGCCCACCGACGCATGCGCGTACCAGGTGCCGCGCGTGCCGTGCTTGCGAAACTCGG
>JANNNM010000791.1:0-1020 GCA_031398535.1 Betaproteobacteria bacterium
GAGAAGCGCTTCTGCCCGACATACTTGGTGTGCAGGTAGCGCTCCAGCGTTTCCGCCGCGGTGAGCCGCTCGAGAATGTGCCGCCGCAACTCGGGCGTGTATTGCGGGCGCGAACGGATGGGCTCGAGGCGCTCCTGGAAGAAGCGCTTCGTCGCCGTATCGGCGATGTACATGTATTCGGCACCCAGCGTGCCCGTGTAGGTTTCCTGCAGCGACTTCACGAGGTCGCGGAGCCGCATCCGCGCCGGGCCGGCCTTGTACGACCCGACGTCGAACTCGGTGTCCATGTCGGCCTCGGTGAAGCCGTAGGTCTTCAAATCGAGGTCGGCCACGTAATCGGGCGCGTGCTGGCGCAACGGATCGAGGTCGGCGTTGAACATGCCAAGCGTGCGGTACTTGCTGATGAGTCGCAGCACCAGCACCTGCTTGTGCATGGTCGCGGCATCGACCATCGCGCCATGCACGCGGCGATTGCGCGCCATTTCGCGGAACGTATCCACCACCGGCGCGTGCGGCACGTCCGGCGAGTCGCCGCGCAGCTCGTCGAAATAGCCGCGCCACTCGGCGGGCACCGCGGCGGGGTCGGCGAGGTAACGCTCGTAGAGCTCCTCGATGAACGGCGCGTTGGCACCGAACAGCGTGCTGGTGGACTCCAGTTCCTTCATGAGACCCATTGCGTCATCTCCTGGCCGGCGATGCCCGCAGGCACCGCGCGGCGAGTGTTGGAATTACGTGCGTTGCGCGAGCGGGGTCACCGTGCGGCGCGCGGCACCGACGTAGAGCTGCCGCGGGCGGCCGATCTTGTATTCGGGATCAGCGATCATTTCGTTCAATTGCGCGATCCAGCCCGCCGTGCGCGCCAGCGCAAACACCGCGGTGAAGAGCGGCACCGGGATGCCGATGGCCTTCTGCACGATACCCGAATAGAAGTCGACGTTCGGGTAGAGCTTGCGCGACACGAAGTATTCGTCTTCCAGCGCGATCTTCTCGAGCTTCATCGCCAGGTCGAACAGCGGGTCG
>JANNNM010000570.1:0-3093 GCA_031398535.1 Betaproteobacteria bacterium
CACGCGGCGGGCGCGCCGTCCGGGGCGTACGCGCAACCCGCGCGACGCGCTCACGCGTGACGGCGCACGAACGCCAGGATACGCGGGCCGACCTGGTCGTCCGCGGTATTGATCTGCGCCATGCTCGACATATGGTTGTGCCGCGTCAGCGAGAAGAAGGGCGGTGCGCGACGCTTCATCTGCGCGATCCGGTGGATCAGCTCCGCCGAATGCACGTCGATGAGCGGGTTCTCGTATTCGGCCACGCCGACCAGCGTCGGCACGCTGCCCGCCGCGACATGCGTGACGAGGCTGCCCTGCGCCATCGCCTCCCGGTCATCGCCGAAATAGGCGATCACGTTGCGCGCGAGCGGATTGTCCGGCAGCGTCTCCGCGCGGACGCGGCCCGACAGCACGATGAGTCCGGCCACGCCCGATCCGTCCGCCGGATGGAAGCGGCGATCGTACGCATACGAGCCCACGTGCAAAGCGCCGGCCGAATGGCCGAACAGGTAAATCCGCGCCGGGTCGCCGCCGTATTGCGCGATGTTGGCCCGCGTCCAGCGCACGGCTGCCGCCACATCCTGCGTCACGTCGGGAAACTTCGCTTCCGGCGCCAGCCGGTATTCGAGGTTGATGCCGATCATGTCGTGGCGCGTCATGAACCAGCAGACATTCGCGTGGATCTCGGTCGTACGGTCCTTGTGGCCGTCGATCAACGCGCCGCCGTGCGCGAAGATCACCACGGGCGCGTGCCGGGCCGCCGGCGGCACATAGACATCGAGCACCTGGCGCGCGTGCGAACCGTACGCAATGTCCTTGTGCACCTCGCCGATCTTCGGCGCGCCGGCCAGGATGGCGCTGAATCCCTCCACCATGCGCTGCGAATGGTTCCGGATGTCGGTGGCCCAACGCGGCCCTACCTCGTCGATCGCCTGCCACAGCGACGGCGGAATGGGTGGCAATGTCATGCGCATTCCATCAGTCGCGGTCGTCGTCTTCCGCGTGCACCGCGCGCGTGACGCGATCGGCAATGGCAAGCCACGCGTCCGTCGTGGGCACCGCCTCGATCAGGATCTCGCGAGCCGCAACGCCATCCAGCGTGCGCAGGTTGGCATAGAGATCGTGCGCGTAGGCCACCGGATCGCGCGGCGCGCGGAGCCATCGTCCGGCGAATCCGGCGGGAGCGTCTGCGGTATGCGCCAGCACCGCCACGGGACCGGGCGCCTGCGCAATGGCGTGCGACAGCGCGCCCGCCGCGACCGTGCGCGCCGGCGTGCGCGGCGCGTAGTGCGACGCCAGCGTGCCGGACGCGCGAGGCGCCGCCGCATCAGGCGGGCCGGGGGCATGGCCCAGCGCGCGGGTGATCGCGTCGAGCGCGATGCCGCCTGGTCGCAGAAGCGCCACGTTGCCATCGAGGAAGGCGACGATCGTGCTTTCGATCCCCACGTCGCACGGGCCACCATCGACGATCAGCGTCACCCGATTGCCGAGGTCGTCGTCCACGTGTGCCGCCGTGGTGGGCGAGATGCGGCCGAAGCGATTGGCAGACGGCGCGGCAATGCCGCGTCCGCCTTGCCGCGCGAAGTCCCGCATTAATGCCTGCGCGACAGGATGTGAGGGCACGCGCAGGCCCACGCTATCCTGGCCGCCGGTGACGACATCAAGCACCCCGGGCGCGCGAGGCAGGATCAGCGTCAGCGGCCCGGGCCAGAATGCCGCTGCCAGCCGCCGCGCGCCGGCGGGAACCTCGCGCGCCCACGCATCGATGTCGGTAACGTCCGCCACGTGCACGATGACCGGATGATCGGCCGGCCGGCCCTTCGCGGCGAAGATGGCGCGCACGGCGTCGGCGCTATCGGCATCGGCCCCCAGCCCGTAGACCGTTTCCGTGGGAAACGCGACGAGCTGGCCCGCGCGGAGCCGCACGGCCGCATCGTGGATGGACGCCGGCGAAGCCGCGACGATCCGGCCCCTCACGCGGCCCTTCCTGTGCAGCCTATCCATCGCTGCGGAGCCCCCGGGGCCGCCCCGGCCAAACTGCTAGAATCCGGGACTTTGCGAACAACGTTGCGGCAAGGAGTGGTAATGAGCAATTTCCTGTTCACGTCGGAATCGGTGTCGGAAGGTCATCCGGACAAGGTCGCGGACCAGATATCCGATGCGGTACTCGACGCGATTCTAGAGCAAGACCCCACGGGCCGGGTCGCGGCGGAAACGCTCGTCTCCACCGGCCTCGTCGTGATGGCGGGCGAGATCACCACCAAGGCCAACGTCGACTACGCCCGCGTGGCGCGCGACACCATTCGCGCGATCGGCTACAACGACCCGAAGCTGCGCTTCGATGCCGACGGTTGCGCAGTAATGGTCTGCTACGGCCGGCAATCGCCGGACATCGCGCAGGGTGTCGATCGCGCGTCGGATGATTACCTGAACCAGGGCGCCGGCGACCAGGGCCTGATGTTCGGCTATGCGTGTGACGAAACGCCGTCGCTGATGCCCTTCCCCATCTACTACGCGCACCGGCTGGTGCAGCGGCAGAGCGAAGTACGCCGCGATGGCCGCCTGCCGTTCCTGCGCCCTGATGCCAAGTCGCAGGTCACCGTGCGCTACGAAGGCGGCAAGCCGGTCGCGGTGGAGACCGTGGTGCTGTCCACGCAGCACGACCCGTCGATGAACGACGCCCAGGACAAGCTCGCCGAGGCCGTCATCGAGGAAATCATCAAGCCGGTGTTTCCTGCCGCGATGATTGCCAACGCGCGCTTCCTGGTGAACCCCACGGGCCGCTTCGAAATCGGCGGTCCGCATGGCGATGCCGGCGTCACCGGCCGCAAGATCATTGTCGACACGTATGGCGGCGCGGCGCCGCACGGCGGCGGCGCGTTCTCGGGCAAGGATCCGTCGAAAGTCGACCGCTCCGCCGCGTATGCCGCGCGCTATGTCGCGATGTATGTCGTCGCGGCCGGGCTGGCGCGGCAATGCCAGGTGCAGGTGGCCTACGCGATCGGCGTGGCGCAGCCGATGAATGTCACCGTCTACACCGAAGGCACTGGCGTCATCCCCGACGAGAAGATTGCCGAACTTGTCATCGCCCACTTCGACCTGCGGCCGAAG
>JANNNM010000010.1:0-3478 GCA_031398535.1 Betaproteobacteria bacterium
CAGGAAGCCGCCGATGAAGCCCATCAGCAACGAAAAGGCCAGCGACGTGACGATGATCTGCGGGGTCAGCGTAAAGTGGAAGGCAATCTCGGCAAAGGTCTGGAAGTTGGTCGTCGAGATCGGGATCGCCTGCATGAACGACGCCGCGGCCAGGCCCACGATGCCGCCGACGAGGCCTAGCAACAGCGATTCGCCCAGGAAGGCGACGAGGATCGCCACCCGCGAGAAACCCAGCGCACGCAGCGTGCCGATCTCGCCGGTGCGCGAGGCCACGCTCGCATACATCGTGATCATCGCGCCGATGATCGCGCCGATCGAAAAGATGATCGAGATCGTCGTGCCGAGATACGAGATGAACTTGGCCAGCTGCTCCGACTGGTCGGCGTAGAACTGCGATTCGCGCTTCACCTCGAGCTGCAGCCGCTGGTCGCCCTCGATCTCGCGCTTGACCGCATCGAAGCTGTCCACATCGTTGAGCCGGAAGATGACGGACGAGAATGCCTGCCGCCGGAAGGCCTGCAGCAGCTGCTCCCCGTCGCCCCAGATCTCCGAATTGAAGCCGGTGCGGCCCGCATCGAACACGCCTACCACCGTCCAGTCGCGCTGGGCGAAGCGCAACGTCTCGCCGATCGCCGCGCCGCGGAAACCCGACGCCACCGCCTGGCCCGCGATGATCTCCGACGTGCCCGGCCGGAACATCCGGCCCTCCGCCAGCTTCACCTGCGGGCGCAGCGTCAGGCCATGCGCGGTCACGCCGCGGATCACGACGTTGGACGGCTTGCCCGTTTCGCGCTTCGGCAGGTTGATCAGCACCACCGGCTCCTTCGACAGCACCTTGGTGCCGTCCTCGCCGGTGGCAATCGACGGCAGGCTCTCGATGATCGCGGCCGAGTTGCGATCGACACCGCTCTGCACCTCGGTCTGCGATCCCTTGCGGATCACGATCACGTTGTCGGGCTGGCCGGTGCCGACCAGCGTCTCGCGCAGGCCTGCGGCCAGCATCAGCACCGTCGCGAACACATACACCACCAGCGCCATGCCGCCCGCCGTCAGCAGCGTCGTCAGCTTGCGCGCCATCAGGTTGCGCGCGATGTAGGAAAGCGGGATGCCGGTCATCGAGGCGCCCCGGTCAGGCGACGGCCCGCAGGCCGTCGACGATGCGCACGCGGCTCGCGCGCCACGCCGGCACCGCGGAGGCCACGAGGCCCACGATCAGCGCCGCGCCCATCTGCATCAGCATCGTCTCCCGCGACACGAAGAACACGGGGAATAGCGTGCCCATCGCGGTGCCGAACGCATCGGCGATGGGGATGGTCAGCAGCACCGCGATCAGTCCGCCGACCAGCGCGATGCCCACCGATTCGGCAATGATCAGCAGCGCGACGAAGCCGCCGCCGAAACCCAGGGCCTTCATCGTCGCGTATTCGGAGTAGCGCTCGCGTGCCGTCATGGCCATCGTATTGGCCATCACCGCCATGATGATGATGATCACGACCCACGACACCGCCTGGATGGCCACGAGGATGGCTTCCGTCATCGCGACGAAGCCCAGCTGGAAGGCCTTCTCGGTTTCGGTCAACGTTTCAGCCAGCGAGTTCTTGAACGTCGCGTCCACGCGGTTCGACACCTCGGCCGCCTGCCCCGGATCGCGAATCTCGATGATGTAGACGCCGGCCTGGTCGCCGCGGCGCGGAAACTTGGCCTTGATCGTCTCGTTCAGGAACTGCCAGTGGAACAGGAACTGCGTTTCGTCCACCTTGGCGTCGACGCCATCGTAGATGCCGCGCAGCGTGAAGGTCCAGGTGCCGGGGTAGATGGTGCCGCGCAACGGGATCTGGTCGCCGATCTTCCAGCCGTATTCGGTGGCGAGCTTGCGCCCCACCACCACGCCCTGCCGGTCGACGAGGAAGGCCTTCTTCTCCTCCGCCTTGAACACGTACTCCGGATACATGTCGAGATACGTGGCCGCGTCCACGGCGAACTGCGGGAAGAAGTTGCTCTCCGTGATGTAGACGCCGCCGAACCAGTTGGCCCACGACACCGCGGACACGCCCTCCACCTGCCGGATCTTCTGCGCATAGTTGAGCGGCAGCGAGAACACGAGCGAGATGGCGTTGCGCGAGATGAGCCGCGCGGAGGACGTGGCCTCGGCCCCCGCGTACCACGCGTCGACGATCGTGCGCAGCAGGCCGAAGGCGACGATCGCGACGATGATGCCGACCATCGTCAGCGTGGTCCGCAACTTGTGCCGGAACGCATTGCGCAGGACGAGGAAGGCGACGAACATGCGGCGCGGCGCCGGTCAGTCGACCAGCACGCCCTTCTCGAGATGCACGAGGCGCCGCGCATGGCCAGCGGCCTTGGGATCGTGCGTCACCATGATGATCGTCTTGCCAAGTTCGGAATTGAGCCGTTCGAGCAACCCCAGGATTTCCTCGGCCGTGGTGCGGTCGAGGTCACCGGTGGGTTCGTCGGCGACGATCAGCGTCGGGTCCGTGATCAGCGCGCGGGCAATCGCCACGCGCTGCTGCTGGCCGCCCGAGAGTTCGTTCGGATAGTGCTCCTGCCGATCGGAGAGCCCCACCAGCGCCAGCGCCGTGTCGACGCGTTCGCGACGCTCGCGGCGCGACAGGTTCGTCAATTGCAGCGGCAACTCCACGTTCTGGAAGGCCGTGAGCACCGGCATCAGGTTGTAGAACTGGAAGATGAAGCCGACATGCGCGGCGCGCCACGCGGCAAGCTCGCCCTCGGAGAGCTGCGCGATGTCGACGCCGGCCACAAGGATCTCGCCGGAGGATGGCTTGTCGATGCCGGCAATCAGGTTGAGCAGCGTGGACTTGCCTGACCCGGATGGCCCCATCAGCGCGATGTAGTCCGCGACGCCGATGTCGAGGTTGATGTCGACCAGCACCGGGATGATCTGGTCGCCGCGCGTGTAGTACTTGGACAGCGCACGCACGGCCACCAGCACGCCGTCGGCGGCGCCTGCCCCTGCGTCCGCGGCGGACGCCTGCGCGCGCTCAGCGGCCACGGGCTTACTTCGCGACCTTGACGAGGGTGCCGCCGACGACGGCTGCGTCGGGACGCGCCACCATCTTCTCGCCGCTCTTCACCTCACCGGTGATGGCGGTGAGGTCGCCGATCTTGAGGCCGGCCGTGACCGGCACCGCCACGGCGCGACCGTCGCGGATCGCGAACACGACGGTCTTGCCGTCGCGCTGCGCCAGCGCATCGGTGGCCACGGCGACCAGCGGCTTCTGCTGCTCGGGCGTCACGTCCTGCGCCAGGAAACTCACCTTGGCGCTCATCTCCGGCAGGATCCGCGGATCGATCTCGTCGAACTTCACTTTCGTCATCACCGTGGCCTTGGCGCGATCGACGGTGGGCACCATCCGGCTGATGCGGCCGCGGAAGCGGGTATCGGGCAACGCGTCGAGCACGATTTCGGCCGGCTGGCCGACCTTCACTTTCGACAGGC
>JANNNM010000057.1:0-1188 GCA_031398535.1 Betaproteobacteria bacterium
GCGAGATGTCGACGAAGAGCTTGTTCCATTCCGCCGGCGTCAGCTTCGCCTGCACGTATTGCGGGTCGATGCCCGGGTACCAGTTGAACTGCTTGACGATGCCCTGCGCCTGCACTTCCGGGCTGGCGGCGAAGTCGATGAACTTCTTGGCCAGCGCGGCATTGGCGGCCTTGGCCGGCACCACGTAGTACATCGGCTGCCCCGGCAAGCCCGGGGACGGCAACGCCAGCTTCACCTTCGGATTGAGCTTGCCGTCGGCCTGCCACGTGTAGAACATGTCGACCCACACCGGGCCCATCGCGATCTCGCCGCGATTCAGCATGTCGAGCGTGCCGGCATTGCCCGGCGTCATCACGACGTTGGCATTGAAATCCTTCAGGCTTGCCAGCGCCTTGTCGATTGCGGCCTTGTCGCCGGCCGAGTACGGGCCCTTCTCGAGCTTGTCGCCGATGCCGGCATTGGCACCCACCCAGCCCATCACGAAGCCCACACCGGACATGCCGCCCTTCACGCCGTTGTAGCCGAACTGCTTCGGATTCTTCTTCACCCACTCGGTGAGTTCGGCGAAGGACTTCGGCGGCACCTTTACCAGGTCCGGGTTGTACGCAAAGGCGATCTGGCTATGGAACATCGGCAGCACGAAGCCGTCGACGTTGGCACCCAGCGCGTTCTTCGCGGAATCGCGCGACACGAGCTTGCCGGCCGCAATGTCGTTGCGGTACGCCAGCAGCAGGTTTTCCTTGACCATCGTGGCCGCGCCGCGTTGATGCACGACCGCCACGTCGGTATCCCACGTCGCGCTGCCGGCCTTCTGCTGCGCCTGCAGCTTCTCGTAGATCTTCTGCGATCCGGAGTCGCCCGGGCCGGTACCCACCGCGCGCACCTTGACGCCGGGATTCATCGCCTCGAACTTGGGCGCCAGGTAATTGTTGACGTAGTCGACCATGTTCTGGTCGCCGGCCGAGACCACGTTCAGCGTCTGCGCCAGCGGCGCGCCGGACACGGCCAATGCAGCGGCAACCGCACCGGCCACGAGGAAGGATTTGAAGCGCATGGGATCTCCTTGAAGATGGATCAGCCCGGGCGGCAAATCTACTTCGCAATCACTTTAAAAGCCGTTCTCCGATTCTTCTGGCGATTCTCTTCTGTATCATTCGGCGCTATCGGCTGCGAAAAACCAAATCCGCG
>JANNNM010000172.1:0-5022 GCA_031398535.1 Betaproteobacteria bacterium
GCAGGCGGATCGTGTTGTAGCCCTGCGCCTTGATCTGGTCGAGCATCGACTTGTAGCCGCGTGCCCAGAGCCCGTGCGGCGCGAAGGTGTCCGTCTCCAGGCCGAACCAGTTGATGCCGGCAAGGCGGATCGGCTGGTTGGCGCTGTCCTCGATCCGATGGCCGTTGGTGTGCCAGTAGCCCGTGCCCAGCGTGGCGGCACTGGCCGCGAACGTCATTGCCATGATCGTCGCGCCGGCCATGGCGGCGCGAACGAAGCGACTTGCGGATGTCGTGTTCATGCCGATGCTTGTACCATCAACCATGGCTGATGTCCTGACCCCGTTCGAGGAAGCGGCGACCAGTGCCGATGTTATCGCGTCCACGCAACGGTGGCTGGAAGTGGCCGTGATCGGCCTCAACCTGTGCCCGTTTGCCAAGGCCGTGTACGTCAAGCGGCAGGTTCGTTATGCGGTGACGGCGGCGACGACGGCCGAGGAACTGCGCGAGGAATTGCGGCACGAACTTGAACGGCTCGCCCACGCGAATCCCGACACCATCGAGACCACGCTGCTGATCCACCCCAGGGCGATGACGGACTTCATCGACTTTCACTTCTTCCTGCGCGATGCCGATGCGCTGTTGCGCAAGCTCGGTCTGGAAGGCACGCTGCAGATCGCGAGCTTCCATCCGGCCTACGAATTTGCGGACCACGCGCCGGACGCCATCGAGAACTGCACCAACCGCTCGCCGTACCCGATGCTGCACCTGTTGCGCGAAGCCAGCATCGACCGCGCGGTCGCTGCGTTCCCCGATGCGTCCGCGATCTACGAACGGAACATCGAGACGCTGCGGGGCCTGGGCCCAGCGGGCTGGCAGGCGTTGAACATCGTTGATCCGGAATGACGGTGCAACCGCGCTTACCGGTAGAACGCCTCGACCTTGCCCGTCAGTTTGATCAGCAGCGGCTGGCCCCGGCGGTCAACCGTCTTGCCGGCGGGCACCTTGACCCACCCTTCGCTGATGCAGTACTCCTCCACGTCCTTCCGTTCCTTGTCGTTCAGGCGGATGCCGATGTCGTGCTCGAACACGGCCGCGACGTAGTGGGGGCTGCGCGGGTCCACGCACAGGCGGTCGGGCAGCAACGGGCGTTCGGTGGTGTCGGTCATGGGGTGCTCTGGGGTTTCGAAACGAGCGAACTATAGCAATTGCGAGTTCGCAGGACGAATTGGCCGGCGGCGACTCGTGCAGAGACGGTGTTGATCAAGCGCAGAAGTCTTGACCAACGTATGCCATCGACCCGAAGCGGATACCGCTCCAAGTTCGCGTAGCCCTCCGGGGTCGGACACGCAGGTTCGGTCTTAGAATATTGCAGCCCAGACCTTAGTCTCGGGACCAACGATGTCATGTGTGATCGTGGGGACATGTCCGAAGCGTCTGATCCAACGGCTGTCTTGATCGAACTTCGGCCAGCCCGGATCGCCGGACTTCACGAACGACGCCCATGCCACGTTCATTTCGGTCGAAAGTTCGAAGGGGGGCGCGGGACCCGTGATCTCCCGACCGGCCGCCGTCTCCAGCCCTTGAAATACGAAAGGGATTTCGACGCCATGCGCAGCGCGCAAGCGGTTCTCACATCGACTGGAAGCCCACTCGAATTCATAAAGATAGGTATCAAGCCCGGCGTCGGCGCCATGCTCGGCAATACGACGAGCGGGCATGCGATAGAAGTAATCGGACTGCATCGCGCATAAGACTTCTCCTGCAGATGGAGCGGAATCGCCACGGTCCGAAAGCGTGATGTAGTACGGCCCTTCCGCTCCTGACTCAAGTCCAGCGTCTTCGACAAAACGTTGGAGGTCGTCTCCCGTGGTCCGATCGATCCTTCCGGTTGGAACCAGGTACAAGCGCATCTCGTCACGATTCGACCCGACCAAAATTGAAAGGTCCGGAGATCGTTGCATCCAGTGTCGTTGAAGAGCCGAAAGTGGAGCTTCTGTAAGGACCTCACCGTCGACGACGGCTCGAAGTGGAAAGAAATTCCGGGAGGTCATGCCTAGTGAACGAGCCAATCCCGTGTCATCCGCCAATCGCGAGAGGACTGAGACGCAGTCAGCGACAGGTACCCCTGCCATTGATTCCGCAGTACAAGCTACGGAGAGCAAGGCGCAGATCGCGTGTGCGGATGATCTCGCTTCGGTCTGCGTCTGCGTTGCCACACTTGGGCTTTGCAAAATGACGCGGGAGAACAGCGCCTTTGTACGTGGCATTCCGAGCAGGCAGGTAATCGCGCCGGCTCCTGCCGACCCGCCAGCCACTGTCACGCGCGCCGGATCGCCACCGAACGCCTTGATGTGACGCTGAATCCACTCCAGGGCGGCGACTTGGTCCAACAACCCGCGATTTGCAGGTGCGTCGGGCAGGTCCATGAACCCGTCAATTCCCACCCGGTAGTTCAGCGAGACGAAGACGATGTCCTGGCGCGCAAACACCGCTCCGTCGTAGATCGGATCGCAGGCATCGCCGCGCATGTACGCGCCACCGGGTATCCAGACGAGTACAGGGAGGTATCCGCTGCGTGTGACCGGCGCCCAGACATTGAGTGCCAGGCAATCCAGGCCGCCGTACATCGCCGTCTGCGGATCTCGGGCCGCTTGCGGCGATGCAGGAGCGAACTCAAACGCATGCCGCGTACCGCGCCACGGGGCGACTGGCTGGGGCTGACGAAAGCGGTTTTCCCCGAACGGCGATTGGGCGTATCGCACGCCGCGAAAGACCACCAATTCGCCCTCTCGCGACCCGCGCAGGCGGCCTTGCCCGAACAGTTCAATTTCCTCGGGCAAGTCGCGAGCGGTATCGCCGGACTGGGCGCCGGAAGATGTCGGCATCACTTGGAACCGTTGCTGAGGCTACTCCACCAGGTTGAGTTTCTCGATGAGCGGCTTGAAGACAGCCGAATAACTGTCTGTCCAGCCTTTGACGTCGGCGGGAGTCGATTTGACAGGCGCGACATTCACTGCGCCCAGCTTGGTGCGGTACTGCGCATCTGTAGTACACCTTTCGGTAGCTTCGCCGAGGCGCTTCAGGATCTGCGGAGGCGTTCCTGCCTTGGTCACGAGTGCGAGCCAGCCCGGCTTGGCGAGGTCCTTGGCACCGAGCGTTTCAACAATAGTCGGTACGTTCGCGAAGGCTGGATCGCGCTCGGCGGCGAAGATCGCGAGCGGCACAACTTTGTTGTCGTTGATGAGGGGTCCTGCTGTGCCGGACGTGAGGGTCATGAGTTGTATCTGGCCGCCCAGCAACGAGGTCACGCCGGCAGCTTCCCCCACAAATGGAACGTGTGTCGATTCGGCCTGCAAACGGCTCGTCACGTCAGCGCTGAACAAGTGCGCGGGACTGCCCTTCCCAGGCGAGCCATAGTTGACCCCTCCCGACATGCTTTTGGCGACCGCCGGAATGTCTGCCAATTTCTTGATGCCACTTTGAGCGCTCGCTACCAGGATCAGCGGCGACACGCTCAAGACGGCGACCCCGTCAAAATCTGTATAGGGATTGTAGGGAAGGTTCTTGTAGACGTACGGCGTGATCGTCATCTGTGACATGCCGACTGTCATGACGTGGTAGCCATCTGCGGGCTGGCTCTTGAGGAAACTCGTGGCAATCACGCCGTTCGCGCCGGGCTTGTTGATCACGACCACGGGCTGGCCGAGATCCTTGGCAACGCAATCTGCCCAGATTCGGCTGATCGCCTCCGATTGGCTCCCCGGCGGTTGCTGAGCGATCAATTGGATCGGCTTGTTTGGATAGGCGGGGGTTTGTGCAAGCGCGCTCCCAAGAGTCAGCAGATGCGTGGCAGCAACCAATGCACACGCGGTACGGCGTGTTGGGCTCGAAGATCTCAGTTGACGTTGCATGATGGCCTCCTTGAGTTATTGATGAGAGCGTTTCAGACCATGAGTCGCCAATGCGAGGCATGAGCGGGCGCAACCGCCTCTGGCGACATCGGCTGGCCTGATCATTCGTTCGGCGCAATGGTTTCCAGCAGCGCCTTGACCAGCGGCGAGGCGTTGTCCGTGCGATATGCGATCGCGACCGGGGACGGCATGACGCCACCCAGTTCGCGGTAAACCACACCCGGGAGTCGGAGCGTACGGGCCGAATCGGGAACTGCGGCGACTCCCAGCCCGGCGCTCACCAAACTGACGATTGCCCCGAAGTGCGTTGCACGAACGATTCGGGGGATATAGCCGCTCCGCGCCGCCGCCTCCATCACCTGCTTGAGGATTCCGAACTCAGGCGTCTGACTGGATATGAATCGTTCGTTCGAGAGCGCCGCGATATCGATGATGTTCAATCGCGCCAGCTCGTGATCTCGGCGAATTGCGAGCACAACCGACTCTGCCAGCACCTCCACTATCGAGATTCCAACCGGTGTCTGTGCAATCGGCGTCCGCAAGATGCCGACATCGATGAGCCCCCGTTCCAGCTGGTCCAGTTGTTCGCCGATGCTCAGCTCGACGACCTCGATGTTGACCTGCGGGAACCGCCTATGAAACTGAAAAACCATTGTCGACAGCTGACCTGAATACAGCGTCGAGCCCGCGTATGCGACGCAAATGCGACCAAGTTCACCGCGTCCAGCTCGTTGCGCCACAGCTTGTGCACGTTCGGCTTGCGCGAGCGTCAACTCCGCTTCAGGGAGAAACAATCGACCTGCCTGGCTCAACACGACACTTCTACTCGTACGTTCGAAAACCCGAACGCCCACAATTCGTTCGAGCGATTGGATGTGCTGGGTGAGCGCCGGCTGCGCTATTCCCAGGGCTGCGGCAGCCTTGCGAAAGTTCAGGTGCTTGGCTACGCAGATGAATGCCCTCAGATGCTTGAGCTCCATCGGCAGGGCACTGACCTGCGCCCCGTCAGCGGTACCGCCGGCAGGAGCCCGTACCAACTCCTTCCGGGCCGACCAAGGATTTGCGGCGGGGTCACCTCGCTTGGCGAGTTTGGAGACGACGATTGATGAACGCTTGTCGGACACGAATTC
>JANNNM010000177.1:0-1083 GCA_031398535.1 Betaproteobacteria bacterium
CAAGGCGCAACCGATGTCTGCCGTGGGCACGGGCGCCGACATCGGCATCCTGCCCAAGTCCGAGTGGAACAACCCGGAGCCCGAGATCGTGCTGGCCATCGACCGCACGGGACGCGTGGCCGGCGCCACGCTGGGCAACGACGTCAACCTGCGCGATTTCGAAGGCCGCAGCGCGCTGTTGCTCGGCAAGGCCAAGGACAACAACGCGTCCACCGCCATCGGCCCGTTCATTCGCCTCTTCGATGCGAAATTTACGATCGACGACGTGCGCGCCGCGCAGATCGCGATGCGCGTCGACGGTCCCGAGGGCTTCACGCTCGATGGCTTTTCGTCGATGGCGATGATCAGCCGCGATCCGCTCGATCTCGCCGGACAGGCGATCGGCCCGCATCATCAATACCCTGACGGGCTGATGCTCTACATGGGCACGATGTTCGCGCCGACCAAGGACCGTCATGGCCCGGGGCAGGGCTTCACGCATGTGGTGGGCGACGTCGTCACGGTCTCGACCCCCAAGCTGGGCGCGCTCGTCAATCGCGTCCAACATACCGACCGCATCGCGCCGTGGACCTTCGGCGCGGGCGACCTGATGGTGAGCCTCGCGCGTCGCGGGCTCCTTTGAACGCAACGGAAAGATCAACATGGCAGAGCTCTTCAAGAACCTGATCAACGGCGAGTGGCTGGCTGGCGCCTCGGTGTCCGTCAACCGCAACCCGTCGGATACCAGCGATGTGGTCGGCGAATATGCGCAGGCCGACGTCGAGCAGACGCGTGCCGCGATTGCCGCGGCCGGCAAGGCTTTTGGCGCGTGGTCCACCGGCTCCATCCAGGAGCGTGCCAACATCCTCGACCGCGCGGGCAACGAGATCATCGCGCGCAAGGACGAACTGGGCGCGCTGCTGTCGCGCGAGGAAGGCAAGACGCTGCCCGAGGGCATCGGGGAGGCGATGCGCGCCGGACAGATTTTCAAGTTCTTCGCGGGCGAAGTGGTGCGGCAGTCCGGCGAGAAGCTGGCCTCCGTGCGTCCCGGCGTGGATATCGAAGTCACGCGCGAACCGATGGGCGTGGTCGGCCTCATCACGC
>JANNNM010000199.1:0-5595 GCA_031398535.1 Betaproteobacteria bacterium
CCGTGATCTTGTGCGGGATAGTGATGGTGCAGCCGCGCCAGTCAGGATCGTGTGCACGATCTCGCGCGTGTACGCGCGGGCAAGCTGCTGCTTCTTCGTCGCCGACAGCAGGCGTCCCGCGAGCTGGAAGAACTTCGTCTCCTCTTCCTTCAGGTGGTGGCGCACCTTGAAGCTCAGTTTCTTTGCAGTGGCGATCCAGCCGGCCTGCTTCTTGTTGCGGACCGACAGGTCGTCCAGCAACTCGTCAACTTCGTGGTGTTCGTGCAGCGCATGCCGCGACGCATCGAGGCCGCCGTCCTCCATCAGCAGCGGTACATACAGGTGGCGCTCCTCCGCCGCCGCGTGCGCCATCAATTCCACCTTCAATTGCAGGAACAGCACCTGACGGGCCGCCATGTCGCCGCGCGACGCCGTGAGCTTGCGGCACAGGTCGCGTTGCAGGTCGTGGCTCTCGCGGATGGCATCGAAGATCATGGGTAGCTCCCGGTTACAGAATTGGTGGCCGAGTGTAGCGCCTGGCTATCGGTAGGTGTCCTTACGCGGCTGGTCGAACCGGGAACTTGCGACGCCCCCACTTGAGCGTGCCAAAGCCCCTGTGAGTCGGGAGCAGGCGTGATGAGTGACCTCAATTGGGGACGGATGGAAGCTGTCATAATCCAAGGCGGGTCGGACCGATGGATTCGTCGGTCGTCGCAAACAATTTTCACCGGAGGTCACAATGAGTCACGCGTCAATGCTGAAGGCAAGGCGGAAGCACCAGAAAACCAGGAAGCTTCTCGATAACGCAGTCAAACAGGCCGAACGTGACGCGAAGCTGGCGTTGGCGGGGCCGGTCGTGAAGAAGGAAAAGGTAAAGAAGGAAAAGATCAAGAAGGAAAAAGTGGAGACCGTAAAGGTCAAGAAGGTCAAGCTGACCAGTGAGGCCCTTGGCAAGCAGGACGCGAAGAAGAGCACTGCGGGTGCCGGAAAGAAAGGCAAGTAATCGCCTTGCTCGACCCGTGCCCGGAAGTCTCGAGCAAGGGTCGAACCAGGCCGACACTCAGCAGGCGGTGATCCCATGCGGCCGCGCCCTTTCCATGACGTCAGGCTCATTGAGGGCGCGCATGTCGTTGTCCTGGTCCACGTTTGCCCGTAAGGCCGCGCGCTGGTTGGCGCCTTGCCTCCTCCTTGCCGCGGCGGCCCTCCACGCCCAGCCGGTCGAATTGTTCAGTCCGCAGGGCGAGATCAAGGGCATCCGCCAGGTCACTGCCCGCTTTGCGACGCCGATGGTGGCGTTCGGCGATCCGCGGCAGGTCGATCCGTTCACCATCGACTGCCCCGAAAAGGGCGCCGGCCGCTGGGTCGACGTCAAGAACTGGGCTTTCGATTTCACCCGCGACCTGCCGGCAGGCCTGCGCTGCACGTTTACGCTGAAGGCGGGCTTGACGGACGTGGACGGCGCGGCTCTCGCCGGCGGCCAGCGTTTCGAGTTCTCCACGGGCGGCCCGGCGATCCTGCGCAGCCTCCCCTACGAGGGCAGCCGGATCGACGAGAACCAGGTGTTCATTCTCGGCCTTGATGCGCCGGTCAAGCCGGAGACGATCGCCGCCCATGCGCGTTGCGTCGCGGCGGGTGTCAACGAGGAGATCGGCGTACGGCTCGTCACCGGCAACGAGCGCAAGACGATCCTCGACAACCGCAAGTCCTTCGCCGCCAGCTACCTGCGTGTGCTGCTCCTTGATGCGGGGGATGGTCGCACCCGCGGCCTCAATTTCCGTCTGCCGGCCACCGGCAGCGACAACGAGAAGTTCCTGCGTCTGCGCGATGCGCCGGATTCGCCGCTGGTCACGGTGGCCTGCGCGCGCACGCTGCCCGCGAATGCCGAAGTCAAGTTGGTGTGGGGCAAGGGCATTGCGGCGTCCACGGGCGTGTCCACGTCGACGACGCAGGCGCTGGCGTTCGACGTCAGGCCGACCTTCCGTGCCGCGTTCACCTGCGATCGCGTGAACAAGGACGCGCAATGCATGCCGGTCCTGCCGCTGGCGCTTTCGTTCACGGCGCCGATCGCCAGGGCCGATGCGCTGAAGATTCGCCTGACCGGTGCAGGAGGCAAGAGCTACGCGGCCAAGATCTCGAATTCGGACAAGGACGCGTGGGTCGACGGCATCACGTTCGGACCCGGACTGCCGGAACGCACGCAGTTCCGCATCGAGCTGCCGGAGGGACTGAAGGACGACTCGGGCCGCGTACTCGCCAACGCCCGCTCGTTCCCGCTCACGGTGCGCACGGACGAAAATCCTCCGCTCGCCAAGTTCGCCGCCGACTTCGGCATCCTCGAACGCGTGTTGCCGAACAACGAAAGGCCCATGTTGCCGGTGACGGTGCGCAATGTGGAACCGGTGCTGCCGGGCCAGGTCAGTGTCGTGCGCACAGCGCCCGCAGGTCAGCAGGCGGCGATCCCCGGCCAGGTCGCGCTGGTCAAGCGCGGCGACGACATGCAGATCCTCAAGTGGCTCGCGCGGCTCGCGGAAGCCAACAAGATCGAGCGCGAGTTCGACGACAAGACCGAAAAGTGGACGGTGACGCGCAACGGCTATGCCTCATCGGTTTTCGACAGGGGCGACGTGAAGTCGAGGATCTCGGTGCCGAAGCCGCTGGGCGCGAAGGCCTTCGAAGTGGTGGGCATTCCGCTGCCTGATCCTGGCTTCTACGTCATTGAACTTGCAAGTCCGAGACTGGGCGCGGCGCTGCTGGGCGAGCCCAAGCCCTTTTACGTTCGCGCAGCCACGCTGGTGACCAACCTGGGTGTGCACTTCAAGCTTGGACGCGAGTCGTCGCTGGTGTGGGTCACGCAATTGAACGATGCGACGCCGGTGGCCAACGCTGCGGTCATGATCCGCGACTGCAACGGCAAGACGCATTGGGAGGGCCGCACCGACGCCGCGGGGATCGCGCGCGTCCCCAAGGCACTGCCCGAACGCGACGGCTTGCCGACCTGCGGTTTCGCCGAGGGCGCGCGCGAATATTTCGTGACGGTGCGCAGCGGCGAGGACATGGCGTTCGCGCTGTCGAGCTGGGGCGAGGGCATTGCGCCCTGGCGCTTCAATGTCCAGACGGGCGGCTACAGCGGACCCTGGCTCGCCCATGCAGTGCTCGACCGCGCCTTGGTGCGCTCGGGCGACACCGTGTCGATGAAGGTCTTCCTGCGGCAGCAGACAGGCGCCGGTTTTGCACTCGCCCCGCGCGCGGCGCTCGAAGACAAGCTGACGATCCGGCACCAGGGTTCGGACAAGGAATACGCGGTGCCGATCCAATGGGCTGCGGGGAACTCGCCGCAATCCGGCATCGCGACCTTCGCGGTGCCGAAGGACGCCCATGCGGGGACCTACCAGATTCTGGTCAAGGATCGGCTTGCGCCGCAGTCGAAGGATGCGCAGGAGCGTCCCGCCGGGTCGTTCCGCGTCGAGGCCTTTCGCGTGCCGCTGTTGCGCGCGCGCATGCAGCCGGTCGGCGTGCCATTGGTCAATCCATCCAACGTCAGCATCGACCTGCAGGTGAGCTATCTCGCCGGCGGCGGCGCCAGTGGATTGGCGACCACGCTGCGCACCCAGATCGAGGCGAAGCAGGTCGCCTTCCCCGACTTCGACGACTACCGCTTTGCCGCCGGCAACGTCAAGGAAGGCCATGACATGCAGGGCGGCGACGCGACCGCGCGCTTTGACGGCTTCGCCTTTGCCGACCCGGATGCGGAAGACGCCGATGGCGCCGGGCCGCGGACCCGGCCGCAGCGCGGCACCGTCCTGCCGCTGACGCTCGACGCCGCCGGCGGCGCGCGCGCCACGGTACCGATCACCGACCAGGCGGAGCAGCCGCGCGAGCTGGTTGCCGAACTCGAATACCGCGATCCCAATGGCGAGACGCAGACCGCCGCCACGCGCGTCGCGCTCTGGCCGGCGAAGATCGTGCTGGGGGTCAAGCCCGACAGCTGGGCCGCGACCGGGGACCGGCTCAAGTTCACCGTGGTGGCGCTGGACCTGGCGGGCAAGCCGGTGGCCGGCGTACGGGTCAACACGGATGCGTTCAAGCGGGACTACTTCTCGCATCGCCGTCGCCTCATCGGCGGCTTCTACGCCTACGAGCACGGTGTGGACACCACACGGGTTGGCGACCTGTGCAGCGGCACGACCAACGCGCAGGGCCTCCTTATCTGCGAAGTGAAGCCACCCGCCACCGGCAACCTCATCGTGCGCGCGCAGGCCGCGGACGTCGATGGTCGTCCCGCCGTGACCAACGCCGAGGCCTGGGTCGCGACCGAGGATGACCAGTGGCTTGCAGCATCCGACAACGACCGCATCGACCTGTTGCCGGAGAAGAAACGGGTCGAGCCGGGTGGCGTCGCGCGCTTCCAGGTGCGCACGCCATTCAAGGACGCCACGGTGCTGGTCACCGTGGAGCGCGAAGGCGTTCTCGATGCGTTCGTGACCACGCTGCGGCGCAACGATCCGGTGATCGACGTGCCGATCAAGGGCAACTACGCGCCGAACGTGTTCGTTTCCGCGTTCCTGGTGCGGGGGCGCATCGGTGACGTTGCACCCACGGCGCTGATCGACCTTGGCAAGCCGTCGTTCAGGATGGGCCTGGCCGAATTGCGCGTGGGCTGGGCGGCGCACGAGCTTGCCGTCAAGGTGACGCCCGAGCGGGAAGCGTACAAGGTGCGTGAGCGCGCGCGTGCCACGATCTCCGTGCGCCGTCCTGACGGCAGCGCACCGCCCAAGGGCAGCGATATCGCGTTGGCTGCCGTGGACGAAGGTCTGCTCGAACTCCTGCCGAACAACTCGTGGAAACTTCTGGATGCCATGATGGCGCGTCGTGGCGAAGAGGTGGAAACCGCGACCGCGCAGATGCAAGTCATCGGCAAGCGTCACTTCGGCCGCAAGGCCATCGCGCCGGGCGGCGGCGGCGGCCAGTCCGCGTCGCGCGAACTCTTCGACACGCTGCTGCTGTGGAAGGGGAAGGTGGAGCTGGACGATGCCGGCAACGCGGTCGTCGACATTCCGCTCAACGATTCGCTGACCAGTTTCCGGATTGTCGCGGTGGCCTCGTCGGGCGCGGGACTCTTCGGCACCGGTGAGGCGTCGATCCGGTCGACGCAGGACCTGATGCTGCTGTCGGGTTTGCCGTCGCTGGTGCGCGAAGGCGACCGCTTCCGCGCTACCTTCACCGTGCGCAACGCGTCGCAACGGCGACTCGACTTGGTACTCAGCGCGCGCATCACCGCGACGGGCGCCACGGTACCCGCACTGGAGCCACGCACCATCGTGCTGGCGCAGGGCGAGGCGAAGGAAGTCAGCTGGGATGTCGCGGTTCCCTTGGGCGTCACGTCGCTGCAATGGCAGGTCGACGCTGCGGAACGCGGCGCCCCGGCTCCGGCTGCCGCCGCGCATGATGCACTGAAGCTCACGCAGCAGGTGGTGCCGGCGGTGCCCGAGCGCACCTACCAAGCGACGATGCTGCAGTTGACGCAACCGGAGTCGATCGTCGTGCAGCGCCCGGTCGACGCGCTGCCGGGACGCGGCGGCCTCAACGTGCAGATGCAAGCGAAGCTCGCCGGAGAAC
>JANNNM010000260.1:0-4451 GCA_031398535.1 Betaproteobacteria bacterium
TCGTGATCGGATCGCGTTTACGGATGTGGTTCCTGTCGCTTCTTCCGGCCCTAGTTGCCGGTGGCTGCGGCTGGATGCCGCTGCGCGGCCCCGAAGCTGAGGTCAGGCTGCCGCCGCCCCCCGTGGTGGACCGGGCGCTGGCCGCGCGCATCATGGCGCTCCACCCCGACCGCATTTCGGAAGCCGACGTCAAGGACGTGCTGCGTTTCGGTCCCACGCCGCGGATCATGCTGCTCCATGGCGGCATCTATCCCGTCCACCTGTCGATGACGTCCTTCGGCAATTTCCTGGTCGGCATGGGCTATCCGGAGGACAAGATCCGCGACCCGCGTTCCGGCGACTGGTCGTACAGCCCGTACGCCGACGCGGAGCGCCTGGCGGGCATCGTCGCGTGGTTCTATGAAAGGGACGGCATGCCGCCGATGATGATCGGGCACAGCCAGGGCGGCATGCAGGCCGTCAAGGTGCTGCATGTGTTCGCCGGCGGCTATGCGCCGGAAGTGCCGGTCTGGAATCCATTGACCGACTTTCCGGAGAGGCGAACGACGATCCGCGATCCGCTGACGGGCAAGGAGCGCCCGGTCGTGGGGCTGAAGGTCGACTATGTGTCGGCGGTCGGGGCAGGCGGGGCGGCCTTCCTGCTGCCCAATCAGTGGACGCTCCTGGGCCGGCTGCATACGATCCCCGATACGGTCCACGATTTCACTGGCTATGTGATCGGCGTCGACCTGTGGGCGTGGACGCTGCCGGGCGGCGATGCGCAGCGCTTCTCCAACGGCGGGCAGGCGCATGTGCGCAATGTGACCCTGCCGGCGGGCATCAGCCATGTGCTGGTGCCGGTCACGGCGGACCTCGCGACCAACCCGGCCGCGCGAGCCTGGATCAACACGTATCACCCCGGCGTTCCGCCGGCACCGTTGCCGCCGTCGGCAGGTGACAACATGCTCTGGGCGGCCGACGTCTGGTGGAGCGTCAAGAAACACTGGACCGAGGAGGCGCAGCGGCTGCTGCGCGCAACTGCGCCGACGGTCCGGTCGGCGGGGGCGGGGACGGTAGAATAGCGGCCTTGCCCGACCCCGGCCGCGTGGCGCCCCGGGGTGTCCGGGCGCGAACGCGATACGGGTCCTCGAACATGGCGGGTGCGTTGGCAGGGAAAGTGGCGCTGGTCTCCGGTGGCGCGCGCGGCATCGGCCGCGCCATCGCCACCAAGCTCGCCCATGCGGGCTGCGACGTCGCGGTCAACTACTACAACAGCGCGGACGAGGCTGAAGGCCTGTGCGCCACGCTGCGCGCCGAGGGCCGCAAGGCGGTGGCCATCCAGGGCAGCGTCGGCATTCCCGACAGCGTGGACGAGATCTTCACCGAGTTCCGCAAGCACTTCGATCACCTCGACATCCTGGTGTCCAACGCCGCCAGCGGCGTGCTGAAGCCCACGGTCGAGATGACGCTGAAGCACTGGCGCTGGTGCATGGAAACCAACGCGCTGGCCTTGAACCTGCTGACACAGCGCGCGTTGCCGCTGATGCCCTCGGGCGGCCGCGTGATCGCGCTGTCGAGCCTGGGCGCCCAGCGGGCGATGCCGGGCTACGGCTTCATCGGCGCGTCCAAGGCCGCGCTGGAGGCGCTGGCGCGGGCCCTGGCGCAGGAGTTGGGACCGCGCGGCATCCGCGTCAATGTCGTCAGCGCGGGCGTCGTCGACACGGATGCGCTGGCCTATTTCCCGAACCGGGAGGAATTGCTGGCCAATTTCTCCGCGCGCACGCCGGCCGGCCCGGTGCTGTCCACCGCCGACGTCGCCGATGCCGTCTACCTGCTGTGCCTGCCGGAGGCCGCGATGATCAACGGCCATACGCTCGTCGTCGACGGCGGCTTCTCCATTTCGGGTTGATGATGGCGGTGGCGCAACCTTCCGGGCTTGCGGGCCGCACGGCGCTCATCACCGGCGGCAGCCGCGGCATCGGGCGCGCCGTGGTGCTGCGCCTCGCGGGGGACGGCGCCGACGTCACGTTCTTCTATCGCGACAATGCCGGTGCCGCCGCCGAGGTCGTGGCTGCGGTCGCGGCGATGGGCCAGGTGGCCACCGCAGTGCATCTCGACATCCGCAGCTCGGCCGCGTGCGCGCAGGCGGTCGAGGCCGTGGCCGAGCGCCGCGAGCGGATCGATCTCCTCGTCAACAACGCGGGCGTCATCCGCGACAATCCGCTGGCAGGGTTCTCCGACGCCGATGTCCAGGACGTGCTCGACACCAACGTCACCGGCGTGTTCAACATGACGCGCGCCGTGGCGCCTTACATGATTTCGCAACGCGGCGGCCGGATCGTCAACATCAGCTCGGTGTCGGGCGAGAAGGGTGGCCGCGGACAGACCAACTATGCGGCGAGCAAGGGCGCGATCAATGCGTTCACGCGCGCGCTGGCGGTGGAACTGGCCCCGCGCCGCATCACCGTCAATGCGGTGGCGCCGGGCGTGATCGACACCGAGATGTCGGCGGCCGTGCGCGACCTGGCAGGCGACGAGGTCAAGGCGCGCATCCTGCTGAAGCGCTACGGCACGCCGGAGGAAATCGCCAACGCCGTGTGGTTCCTGGCATCGGATTACGCAAGCTACGTCACCGGGCAGGTGCTGACGGTGGATGGCGGCTTCAAGATGGATTGATGAATGCAGTTTGAATGGCAACCGGGTGCAACATGAAGGAGTCAGGACAATGAGCACAGAAATCACGCAGGACGAAATCAACGCGGTGTTTCCGACGGTGTCGGCGACGATGGCCGATGCGCTGGGTTGCGACGTCGAGGACATCAAGCCCAACGTATCGCTGATCGAAGGCCTCGACGCCGAGTCGATCGATTTTCTCGACATGGTGTTTCGCCTCGAGCGCGCGTTCAAGATCAAGATCCCGCGCGGCAAGATCGTCGAGAACGCCCGCGGCACGCTGACCGAAGCCGAGTTCGAGCAGAAGGGCATCGTCACCGATGTCGGCATGGCGCAGTTGCGTTCGTACCTGTCGGAAGTGCCGGCCGACCGCTTCAAGTCACCGATGAAGGTGGCCGACATTCCGCGGCTCTTCACGCCCGAGACGTTCTGCAAGCTGGTCGTGCAGGCCCAGCGCGACGCCAAGGCGGCGGCCTGACACTCGGGATGTCCGGGCACTTCAGCGCGTTCTCCTTCGTCGACCGGATCACCGCATTCGAGCCGGGCGTTCGCGCGCGGGGCTCGTTCGCGATTCCTGCTGCCGTCGCGCATTTCCCGGCCTGCCTCGTCGCCGAGGCGGTGGGCCAGCTCGCGGCTTGGACCGCGATGGCGCATATCGATTTTCGCGGACGGCCCGTTGCGGCGCTGGCCAGCGAGACGCGCTTTGCGCGCGACGTGCAGCCGGGTCAGGTGCTGGACTTGAGTGTCGAGATTGACGATTGCGATGACGCGGCCGTGGCCTATCACGGCGAAGCGTCGGTGGCCAGCGTGCGCGTGATCGAGCTGCGCGATTGCCTGGGGCCGATGCTGCCGGTGGCAGACTTCGACGATCCGGTGGCCATGGCCGCGCGACTGGCGCTGCTGCGCGCGGGTGGCGCGGTACCTGGCCAGTTTGGCGGCGTGCCCCTGCTGCGCGCCGTGCGCACCGCTGGGGCGGAACCGGGGATGGCCGAAGGCACGCTGCTGGTGCCGGCGGAGGCCGCGTTCTTCGCCGATCATTTTCCGCGGCGCCCGGTGTTTCCGGCCACGCTGCTGCTCGATGCGCAATTGGCCCTGGCGCAGGCCATGCTGGCCGAATCCGGACACGGCCCCGCTGGCGCACTCCTCGCGCCCACGCGCATGATGCGTGTCAAGGTCCGCTCATTCACGGCGCCCGGCGCTGCGCTGCAGTTGCGCGCGGCGCTGCGGCCCGACACCACGCAAGGCGAATCCCTGATGGTCGATCTCACCGCAAGTGCGGAAGGCAAGCCGGTCGCCACGGCCCGGGCGGAGTTCGCGGCGCGGGTGGCGGCATGACGCACAGCGGCCAGCGACGAGTTGCGGTCACGGGTGTCGGCCTCGTCACGCCGGTGGGCAACGATGTCGCCACCACCTGGGACGCGCTGCTGGCCGGACGCAGCGGCGGCGCGCCGATCACGCTGTTCGATGCAAGCGGCTTTTCCACGCACATCGCCGCTGAAGTGAAGGGCTTCCGCCCGACGCTGGTCGACGATCGCAAGCTTCTGAAATTCGCCAACCGCTCGCATCGCTTCGCGCTGGAAGCGGCCGAGCAGGCGATGCGCGACGCCGGCATCCGGCCCACGGCAGAGGACGCCGCGCGCTGGGGCTGCGCGGTCGGTACCGGCATGATGACGGCTGACTACGACGATCTCGCGCAGACGCAGGCGCATTGCGGCATCTCGGGCGAGCTCGACCCGCGGGGCCTGCTCGACGACGGACCGGCCAACGACCCGCTCGTGTTCTGCCGCGGGCAGGCGGCG
>JANNNM010000266.1:0-2471 GCA_031398535.1 Betaproteobacteria bacterium
AGCGGATGCTCGGCATTGACCCACGTGGGCTCGCAGGTGTCGGGCTGGCCGGCGACGGCGTCGGTCCACCAGGCATCGCGGCCGGCCTGCATCGCCACTGCGGAGCCGGAGCGCTTGTAGACCAGCACCGAGTGCACGCCTTCGCAGCCGCCCATGCCGAGGGCCTCGTCGACGACGGGCTTCAGCGGGATCTCGCGGCCGCCGCGGAACTGGCCGTCGGCCGTGATGACGGCGATGGCGCCAGCATCGATCACGCGCTCCTGGATGCTCTTGGCGGAGAACCCGCCGAACACCACCGAATGCGTGGCACCGATGCGCGCGCAGGCCTGCATCGCCACCACCGCCTGGATCGACATCGGCATGTAGACGAGCACGCGGTCGCCGGTCTTGATGCCGCGCGCCTTCAGCGCGTTGGCGAACCGGCAGACCTCGTGGTACAGCGCCTTGTAGGTGATGGTCGTGACCTTGCCATCGTCCGCCTCGAAGATGATGGCGACTTTTTCGGGCTGCGTGGCCAGGTGCCGGTCGAGGCAGTTGTAGGACGCATTCAACTCACCGTCGTAAAACCAGCGGAAGAACGGCGCGTTGGATTCGTCCAGCACCTTCGTGAAAGGCTTCTTCCAGATGAGGTACTGGCGCGCCAGCCGCGCCCAGAAGCCCTCGAAGTCACGCTCGGCTTCGGCGCACAGCGCGTGATACGCGTCCATGCCAGAAACGTTGGCCTGGCGGACGAAATCCGCCGGCGGCGGAAACACCCGGGTCTCGTGCAGTACCGATTCGATGGTCGACGACATGATCTGCAGCTCCTCCGTGCGGCCGTGGTGGCCGTGCGTCTTGTGTGGTGTTGGGGCGACTTATCCTGCCGAGTCTACCCAATCCGTCGGCGACGGCGCAATTTTCGCGCGCGCGGTTGATCTGGATCACAGTCGTTTCCGGTCATCAGTTTCAGGCGCCGCCGATGGTAAACTCGCCGACCCCTTTCCTCCCGCCCGGCCCCCATGACCACCCCACGCGTTCCCCGCGACCCGCGCATGCAGCTGCTGCCGCGCTTCATCTTCATGAGCCGCTGGCTGCAGGTGCCGCTCTACCTCGGACTGATCGTGGCGCAGATGGTCTACGTCTGGCAGTTCTGGGTCGAGCTGGTGCACCTGGTCGAAGCCGCGATGGGCAGCAATGATGCCCTCGAGGTCATCCGCGCCAGCGTTGCCGTCCCCGGAGCCGACCCCGCCTTCGCCAAGGCCATGTCGCGCGAGACGCTGACGATGCTGCTGGTGCTGGGCCTGATCGACGTCGTGATGATCTCGAACCTGCTGATCATGGTGATCGTCGGCGGTTACGAAACCTTTGTCTCGCGGATGCGGCTCGAGGACCATCCGGACCAGCCCGAATGGCTGTCGCACGTCAACGCCTCCGTGCTGAAGGTGAAGCTGGCCACCGCCATCATCGGCATCTCGTCGATCCACCTTTTGCGCACCTTCATCAATGCGGAGGCGTTCAGCGAAAAGGCGCTGCTCTACCAGACCGTCATCCACATCACCTTCCTGCTGTCGGCGCTGGCCATCGCGGGCGTCGACCGGCTGATGCCGGCCGCCAGGTCGCATCGCGCCATCGCGCACGACGCTGCTGCCGACGTGCCGAAGGAACTGCTGTGACATCGATCCGGCAGCAGGACGTGATCCAGAGTGTCGCCGACGCGCTGCAGTTCATCTCCTACTACCACCCGATCGACTACATCGAGGCGCTGGGTGCCGCGTACGAGGCCGAGGAGTCCCCGGCCGCCAAGGATGCGATCGCGCAGATCCTCACCAACTCGCGGATGTGCGCGGAAGGCCACCGGCCGCTGTGCCAGGACACCGGCATCGTCGTCGTGTTCGTCAAGGTGGGCATGGACGTGCGCTGGGAAGGCGTCACGCTGTCGCTGACCGACATGATCAACGAAGGCGTGCGCCTCGCGTACATGAATCCCGACAACCGGCTGCGCGCATCGATCGTGGCCGACCCGTCGGGCGCGCGGAAGAACACGCGAGACAACACGCCGGCCGTGATCCACTACGAGATCGTGCCCGGCAACACGGTGGACGTGAAGATCGCCGCCAAGGGTGGCGGGTCGGAGAACAAGTCCAAGTTCGTGATGCTGAATCCGTCGGACTCGATCGTCGACTGGGTGATCAGGACGGTGCCCACGATGGGCGCGGGATGGTGTCCGCCGGGCATGCTGGGCATCGGCATCGGCGGCAGCGCCGAGAAGGCGATGCTGATGGCAAAGGAATCGCTGATGGAGCCGCTCGACATGCACGAGCTGCTGCGCCGCGGCCCGGCCAGCACGCTCGAGGCATTGCGCATCGAGCTCTTCGAGAAAGTGAATGCGCTGGGCATCGGCGCGCAGGGCCTGGGCGGCCTTGCCACGGTGCTCGACGTCAAGATCCTTGATTACCCGACGCATGCGGTATCGAAGCCCGTCGCGATGATTC
>JANNNM010000299.1:0-2261 GCA_031398535.1 Betaproteobacteria bacterium
ATCGACGTGTGCCCGGTGGGCGCGCTGACCTCCAAGCCATTCCGCTACGCGGCGCGCACGTGGGAGCTGTCGCGGCGGAAGTCGGTGTCACCCCACGACGGCCACGGCAGCAACCTCGTCGTGCAGGTCAAGGGCAACCGCGTGATGCGCGTGTTGCCGCTCGAGAACGAAGCCGTCAACGAATGCTGGATCTCGGACAAGGATCGCTTTTCGTACGAAGGCCTGAACTCCGAGGAGCGGCTCATCGCCCCGATGATCAAGCAGGGTGGCGAATGGCAAACCGTCGACTGGGCCACGGCGCTGGAGTTCGTCGCGCACGGCCTGACCGACATCGTCAGCAAGCATGGCCCCGGTGCCATCGGCGCGCTGGTGTCGCCGCATGCCACGCTCGAGGAACTGGCGCTGGCCGGCCGACTGGTGCGCGGCCTTGGCAGCGACAACATCGATTTCCGGCTGCGGCAGACCGATTTCCGCGGCGACGGCCAGGCGGCCGGCGTGCCTTGGCTCGGCATGCCGATTGCCAGCATCGCGGCGCATGACCGTGTCCTGGTCGTCGGCAGTTTCCTGCGCAAGGACCAGCCGTTGCTCGCGCAGCGGCTGCGCCAGGCTGCGAAGAAGGGCACGCAGGTTTCGATGCTGCATTCCGTGGCCGACGATTGGCTGGTGCGCATGACGCACCAGGCGATCGTGCCGCCGTCGAAGCTGCCGCTGGCGCTGGCCGGAATGATCGTCGCGGCGGCGAACGCTGCCGGCAAGGCCGTTCCGGCAGGCCTCGAGGATGTGACGCCGACGGCGGAGGACACCGCCATCGCGGCCAGCCTCGCCTCCGGCAACGCGCCCGCCATCCTGCTCGGCAACTACGCGACCCAGCACAACGACGCCACGGCCCTGCATGCGCTCGCGCAGGCGCTGGGTGCGCTCACCCGCGCCACGGTCGGTTTCCTGACTGAGGCCGCCAACACCGTCGGCGCCCATGTCGCCGGCGCGTTGCCGCAGACGGGCGGCATGAACGTGCAGGCGATGCTTGCCGATCCGCGCCGGGCCTACGTGCTGCTGCACGCCGAAGCCGAGTTCGATTTCGCCACGCCGCGCGCTGCGCGCGCGGCGATGGAGCAGGCCGATCTCGTCGTGGTGATGAGCCCCTTCGCCCACGGCAAGAGCTACGCCGACGTGCTGCTGCCCGTGGCGCCATTCACCGAGACCGCGGGTTCGTTCATCAACTGCGAAGGCCGCCTGCAGGATTTTCACGGCGTGGTTCCGCCGCTCGGCGACACGCGGCCCGGCTGGAAGGTGCTGCGCGTACTGGGCACGATGCTGAAGCTGCCCGGCTTCGACGCCGAATCCGCGCAGGCCGTGCGCAACAGCGTGGTCGCGGATGGTGCCGCGCTGGCGGCGATGCTCGACAACGGCACGCGCGTCCCCGTCACGTTGCCTGCAGCGGCCAGGTCCGGTGTCGAACGCGTCGCCGACGTGCCGATCTATGCCGCCGATGCGCTGGTCCGTCGCGCAGCATCGCTGCAACTCACCGCGGACGCCCGTCCGCCCCGCGCCCGGATGCATCGCGCGCTGCTTGAGTCCCTCGGCGTGGCCGAAGGCGGACAGGTCAAGGTACGCCAAGGGCAGGGCGAAGCCGTGCTGACCGCCGCCGTCGACGCCGCCGTTCCGCCGGGCGTCGTCCGAATTGCCGCCGCACATCCTTCCACCTGCGGGCTCGACGGCATGTCGGGTCCGGTCCTGGTCGAGCGGGCGTGATGGCTGAATTGCTCGCGCCGGTGCAGGCACTGCTGGGCCCGGCCTGGATCGTCGTGTGGACGCTCGTCAAGATCGTCGCCATTGCGCTGCCGCTGATCCTGTCGGTGGCCTACCTGACGCTGGCCGAGCGCAAGGTCATCGGCTACATGCAGGTGCGCATCGGGCCCAATCGCGTCGGGCCCTTCGGCCTGCTGCAGCCGTTCGCCGACGTCTTCAAGCTGATGTTCAAGGAGATCGTGGTGCCCACCGGGGCCAACCGCTATCTCTTCTTCATCGCGCCGCTGCTGGCCATCGGCCCCGCGCTGGCGGCGTGGGCTGTCATTCCCTTCACCGACACGATGGTGCTGGCCAACATCAACGCCGGCCTGCTGTACGTGCTGGCGATGACGTCCGTGGGCGTGTACGGGATCATCCTGGCCGGGTGGGCCTCCAATTCCAAGTACGCGTTCCTGGGCGCGCTGCGCTCGGCGGCGCAGATATGTCCTACGAAATCGCGATGGGCTTCGCGC
>JANNNM010000310.1:0-6918 GCA_031398535.1 Betaproteobacteria bacterium
GGCTCGAACTGGCCGAGGCGATGGAAGCGAATCCCTGATCGAGCGTGATCCGCATCACGCCTGTAGGCGAGGCTTCAGCCTCGCTTGTTCACCGCCGGCAAACCTGCGAGGCTGAAGCCTCGCCTACAGCGTCCTGCCGTGCCGGTGCACGAACTTCAGCGCCGACCACGTGGCGTCGATCGCGCAAACCTTGATGTCGACGAGGCCGGCGGCCAGGCCCATGCGGCGGACGGCTTCATCGGACAGATCGGTGACGACACCCGACGTCTTCTTCGGCCACGCCAGCCACAGCATGCCGCCGGACGCGAACTTGGTCAGCACGCGCGCGAGATGCGTTTCCTGTGCGCGCACGGTGGTGGCAAACAGCACTGCGGCGTCGAAGGCCGCCACGCGCGACATGCGCACGATGCCGTCGGGGGCGCCGGCCAGCAGCTGGTCGAAATCCTTGGGCGCGTCGAGCAACAGCAGCCGCTGGCCGGGCTTCAGGCCGAGCTTCTGCCAGAGTGGGGTGCCGGCGGAGCCGGCAACGATATCCATCAGCCGATCCGGGCACCGGGTCGGTAGAAAAGGTAGACCGCAAAGCCCAGTGTATCGCGGCCCCAGCGCAGGTAGGCGTCGCGCCACTTGCGGATGCGCTCGAGCATTGCCGGTACATCCGGGTCTTCCGGCTGCTCGCGGGCGTAGCGCTCGATGCCGCGGCAGTACTTCCATTCGTATTCGTCCCACTCGTCCATCGAGGCCGTCGTGGCGTGCATGGGGATCAACCCGGCATCGATGCCGGCCTGCACGTTGCCGCGATGGTCGAGGTACTCGCCGTGCTCGGCGCCCAGCGCGGCCAGGTAATCCGGGTGCGCGCGGGTGCGCCAGAAGCCCTCGCCGATCAGGATGTAGCCGCCCGCACGGGTCCAGGTCTTCAGCTGGTTGCAGATGCCCGCCATGCCGCCCGCGATGCCGCCGGCCCCCAGCATCACGCTCAAGTGGAAAGTCTCGGGGTCGGCGCGAAAGTCGCGGATGTCGACATCGTCGAGGTGCAGCTTGCCCAGCGCGCCGGTCCATTCGGCGCGTTCGCGCGCCTGGTCGAGCATCAGTGAGGAGCGGTCGACCGCCACCACGGTGGAGCCGAAGCGTTCGATGATCCGCAGTGCCAGCTCGGCGCGACCGCAGCCGAGGTCGAGCACGCGCGACGTGTCGTCGAGCGGCAGCAGGTCCAGCAGTCGCTCCATCTTGGCCGCCGCGATCGGGTTGCAGTAATCGTGGTCGCGATGCGCGATGGCGCTGAATTTGTAGGGATTCATGGGCGTGGTTCCTTCCCGGCGCGATCATGCCAGGGAGCTACACGCAAGAGTAATGCCATCCCCGGCACGGCCAGCAACGTGCACAGCAGGTAGAAATCGAACCAGCCGAGGTGCGCCACGATCCAGCCGGTGGTGGCGTTCACCACGGTCCGGGGCACGGCGGCCAGGCTGGTGAAGAGGGCAAACTGCGTCGCGGTGTACCGCGGATCGGTGGCGCGCGCGATGTAAGCCACGAAGGCGACGGTGCCGAGACCCACGCCCAGCGCTTCGAAGGCGATCACCACGCCCAGCGCGGTGACGCTGGGGGCGGTCAGCTGCGCCAGCCAGGCAAAGCCGAGGATGGGCACCATCTGCGCAAAGCCGAATATCCACAGGCCGCGGTTGATCCCGATCTTCACCATCCACAGGCCGCCCAGCATGCCGCCGATCACGCTGGCCCAGAGGCCTGCGTTTTTCGCCACCACGCCGATCTCGGTACGCGTGAAGCCCATGTCGAGGTAGAAGGGCGTGGCCAGCGCCGTGGCCATGCTGTCGCCCAGCTTGTAGAGGAAGATGAACGCCAGCACCAGCGTCGCCTGTTTCCAGCCGGAGCGATCGATGAATTCGCGGAAGGGCTCCACCACCGCGTCGCGCAGCGTGCGTGGCGGCGGCACGTTGGCGTCCGGCTCGCGGACCAGCAGCGTCATCGCGAGGCCGGGCAGCATGAAGAGCGCCGTGATCGTGAAGACGGCCGACCACGCGAGGTGATCGGACAGGATCAGCGCCAGCGAGCCGGGTACCAGGCTGGCGATCCGGTACGCGTTGACGTGGATGGAATTGCCGAGGCCCAGTTCGAGGTCGGGCAGCAGTTCGCGGCGGAATGCATCGAGCACGATGTCGAGGCTGGCGGAGAAGAACGCCACGGCCGCCGCCAGGTAGGCGATGGCCCAGATGTCGGCCTTGGGGCTCAGGAATCCCAGCGCGGGGATCGACACCAGCAGCGCGATGTGAAACGCCGCCATCCACCCGCGTCGGCGTCCGAGCGGCAGCGCGTAGCGGTCGAGCAGCGGCGACCACAGGAATTTCCACGTGTACGGCAGGCCGATCAGCGCGAAGAGACCGATGGCCTTCAGGTCCACGCCTTCGGAGCGCAGCCACGCGGGCAACAGGTTGATCAGCAGGTAGAGCGGCAGGCCGGAGGAGAACCCGGTGAAGACGCAAATGAGCATCCGCCGGTTGAACAGTGCCTCGCGCCAGGTTGCCTTCGGGGGTGCGGCGATGGCGTCGTCGGTCATCGAGCGATTGTACGGCGCGGGCCGACCGCAAACTCGCGGGCCAGCAATCCGTAGAACGCGGTGTCGCACACTTCGCCACCGACGATCCAGCGTTCGCGCAGCAGGCCCTCGTGCTTGAAGCCCTGCCGTTCGAGCGTGCGTGCCGAGGCGATGTTGCGTGGATCGATGTCAGCCTCGACGCGATGGAGGTCGAATGCCTTCAGCGCGTAGGCAAGGAAAGCACCCAGTGCTTCGTGCATGAAGCCGTGGCCCCAATGCGCGCGCGCCAGTGCATAGCCGGTCTCCGCGCGCCGGTTGCCGCGATCGATCCTGAAGAGCGTGCAGGTGCCGATCAGCGCGGCGTCCGTCGCGAGCGTGATGCCGAGGCGCAATGCGTTGCCGCTTGCGTAGTCGCGCAGCGTGTCCGCGACACTGTCCTGCGCCTGGGCAGGCGTCGTCCACGGGGGCGTCGCCCAGTAGCGCATCACCACCGGGTCGGAAAAAATCGCGAACAGCGCCGGGACATCGGCGTCGTCGATGAACCGCAGCACCAGCCGCGGCGTACGCAGTTTGAACGGTGTGAACTGCGGCGCCGCGGTACTGGTCATGGGCCCAATTCACCCAGTTCGAGCGAACACCATTGCTGCTCGTCCGGAGGCACCAGCGCGTAGCTTGCGAGCGCGCGTGCCCGCGCGGCGGCAAAGCCCGTGTCATCGCCTGCCGCGCGCAGCGCCAGCGCCAGGACCGCATGGCCGAAGAAGCGCTCGAACTCGGGCGCATCGTTACGTGCGCAGACGTCGAGGCACTGCTGCGCGGCGGCGGCTGCATCGGCGGGGCGCCCGGCCTGCAGCAGGCTGCGCGTCAGCCGGTAGTACGCCCGCTCTTCCTCGAGCCACGTGCCCGATTGCTTCCAGTACAGCAGGCCGGCCTCGGCCGCGCGAATCATGGCCGCGGCTTCTGCCGGGCTGCGATCCGCCTTGTCCTCGAGTGCGGCCGCGAGGTTGTTGCCGCCGATGGCCAGCGCGCGCACGGCAGGGGAACCTGCCGCAAGCCCTGCGCGCGCGTGGTCGAGTGCCGCATCGAAGGTCTCCACCGCCGCCGCGTAGTTCTTCTGTCCCAGCATCGCGGAGGACACCGTGGCCAGCACGGACGTGCGATCGTCGATGCCGAGCGGTTCCAGTGCCGCGACATCGCCGCCGCCGTAGCGCAGCGCGGCAACACCCCGCGTGATCGCGCCCCGGGCGTCCGCGTTGTTTTCGGCATCGTGAATGCTGCGCAGGGATTGCAGCAGCTCCACGCCGCGTTGCCATTGACCGAGATGCTCGCCATAGACGTGCGTGACCAGCCCCGCATAGCGCGGAACCTGGGTTGCGTTTTCGATAATGTGCTGCGAATCGGCGAGCCGCGCCGCCACCTGGTCGGCATGATCGGCGTGGTCGTTCCACGCATTTTTCATGAAGTCATCAAAAGTCATGATGTCTCCCCCCGAACGGCGCTTCGCGCCGCTCTCCCAGGGGGCGATCGCCTTGGGGCGGCCCTGCGTCGATCATTGCTGATCTCCTGTCGTGATTGGTGGTTTCCGCGCCATGACCTCGATTTCGATCCGCATCCGCGGATCGGCCAATCCCACGCTGATCATCGTGGCTGCCGGGCGGATGTCGCCGAACGCGGCCCGCAACGCCGGCCAGCACGCGGGAAACTCCGCGGCGTCGGGCAGCATGTACGTGACGCGGACGACATCACGCAGCGAGGCGCCGGCCTGGGCGAGCGCGAATTCGATGTTGCGCAGGCACTGTTCCGTTTGCGCCACGACATCGGCGGCGATCTTCATTGTCGCGTAGTCGAAGCCGGTGGTGCCGGAGACGAAGATCCAGTCGCCGTCGATCACCGCGCGCGAGTAGCCGATGTCGCGCTCGAACGTGGAACCGGAACTGATCAGGGTGCGGGTCATGCGCGTATGCCTTCGGGAAATGTCATGAGAATGATGGCATGGAGAGCGGCGCGGCGTCGCGCGCCAGCAGCAGGTCATTCTGCGGGTCCGGGCCGACCATGAAGATATGGCTGCCCACCGTGACGAAGCCGATCTTGCGATAGAACGCGAGCGCACGATGGTTGCTTTCCCACACCCCCAGCCACAGCCGGTCGGCGCCGCCGGCGATGGCATCCTCCACCATGCGCGTGGTCAGCGCCTGCGCGATGCCGTGGCCGTGCCAGGGCGCATCGACATAGAGGCGTCCGATCTCGACGGGCCGTACCCCGGTCACGCATGCAGGCGCGTCGGTCCAGCGCAATTGTCCGTACCCGGTCAGGTGGCCCGCGTGCTCGGCGACCAGCGTGACGATGTGGGCCGCGGCGATCTCGCCGGCGAAGATGTCCGGTGCATAGCTGACGCGACAATGTTCATCCATGTCCTCCGGCGCGTTGTACGCGGCAAAGGTGTCGCGAAACGTGCGCTCGGCCAGCGCGGACAGGGCCGCGGCATCCCCGGCATGCGCGCGCCGGATCGGGTGGATCGGCTTCACGTCATGGTCCCGCGACGGGCGCGACCTAGCCCTGCTTCGCCCGCTGGATCAGGTGCGACGCGCGCCAGACGCGATAGCGCACCTGCACATCCTTCGGAACATAAACGACCAGCGGCAACTGGCTGTTGTAGCGCAGCAGTTGCGGGTCGCCGCGCAGCGTGATGAAGCGGTCGACCTGCGGCGCTTTGGGGTCGGGGGCCATCAGCGTGCCCCCCATCGGGCCCAGTTCGCGCAGGATGTGACGGTCGAAGCCCCAGCCGTCGATGGTCCTGGTCTCGAGCGTGCCACTGAAGAAGTACCGGTTCGCCGCATCCGTGCGCACCACCTTGCCGACCAGCAGTTCCACCTTGAAGGCGGACTCGTCCCGCTGCTTCGGCAGGTTGATCACGTAGCGCACCATGCCTTCATCCGGTGGCGGAAAGGCCTTCAGGTTGTCGGCGGCGTGGGCGGAGAAGCTGACGAGGAGCGCGCACAGGACAGAGGCGGCGAGATGGCGGAGGGTGGCGGTCATGGTCAGGGGGCCGAAGGTTCGCGCGGGAGCAGGCCCGCATAGATGCCGGGGGTGGAGCCGGCGATGTCGACGGCGCCCACGGTCCTTGCGTAGAACGCCGCAGGCCCGACGCCGCCGATGATCGCATACGCGTACCCCTGCGCGCGCTGCGCATGCAGCGTGGCCAGCAGCAACGCGCGGCCGATGCCCTGGCCACGGACGTCGGCAGCAACACCTTCCGGGCCGAAGAAATTGGGGGCCGTGGCGTCGTGGCAGGCAAAGCCCGCGACCTGCCCGGCACGCAGCGCAATGAAGCAGCTCACCGGAAGCCGGCTGAACGCCGCGCCTGCTTCCGCAGCGGCGCCGGGAAAGTGCTGGCGGACGAAGGCGATCACATTGGACTGTTCGGTCACCAGTGCGCGCCGCACCGTGACGCCCTGCGCAGCGCAATGCGCCAGCGCCGGCGCGAGCTCCGGTAGCGCGTAGAGCCGGACCAGCATGTCATGCATCGGGGTCATCGTGTCGCCACGGGGCGCGGCAGGTCAACAGCCAACGGTGTCGGCACCTAGGCCGGGCTCAGCGACCAGACCCGCTGGATCAGGTTGTCGGCCACTTCGTAGATCACTACCATCTCGACGGGCGTGGGTTGCACGCCCGTGATGCGCTCGTGGTCGATCACCTTGTTGCCCAGCACGATGCGGTTCACGATCTCCGCATGGAGCCGCGGCAGGTTGAAGCGCTGCGTAGCGTAGAACTCGGCGAACCGGATCTTGCCGACGATCGCGGGCTCGGTGGCCGGCAGCCGGGTCACGGTGACGTTGTCGCTGAACTCGGCGACGAAGCGATCGAGATCCCGGGCGTTGTACGCCTCGAGCTGGCGCTCCACGACGTTGACCGGAGTCATGGCGCGCCGGCGGGCAGGTTGACGGGACCGAAGACCAGGAGGGGCTTCCGCGGTGGCGGTTCAGGTCGCGACAGGATCGGCGTCGGGCGCCGGCTCGGTGCCGTCTTCCGGCGTGCCCTCGGCGGGTTCGCCGGCTTCGAGCTTCTTCTTGCGCTTTTCTTCTTTCTTCTGCTTCTTGGCGAGATCGCGCTGGCGTTTCGCAAATTCGTAGTTAGGTTTTGCCAATGGACTTCTCCTTGTGGGCTACCGTGGACAGGCCATAGGTTAAGGCATTTCACCCCGGCAAGCAGCACCGGGCCTGCACAGCGGGCAAATTGGGGCGGATTCGAGTTGCACGCGCGCGCCAATGCCGGCGGATCAGCGGGCAGGTCCATCCCGGGCGGTCCTGGGCGGCGACAGCGTGATCACGATGACCGCGCTGATGAAACAGCCGATCGCGGCCACGGCCCGGATC
>JANNNM010000369.1:0-1675 GCA_031398535.1 Betaproteobacteria bacterium
GGCGGATCTGCAGATCGATGCGCGCGGCCAGTTGCTTGACGCCGAACCCGCTGTCGAGCCCGCCTTCGACCAGCCCTTCGAACACGGCACCGACGGTCCACCAGAACGCACGCAGGTTGCCCTGCGTGGTCACATCCTCGATGCCGACGATCGCGTCGCGCATCGTGGCGGCACCGGACTCGTCGCCCCGCAGCCACGCCAGCAGCCCGCGCTGGTAGAGGCGGCGCTGCTTGACGAGATGCGACGGCAGCCGGTTGGGCGACAGCACTTCGCGCGCTGCGATGCGCGGCGGACGCGGCGAGAGATCGGGGTAGAAGAGGTCGGTAGGCGCCGCGGCCTTGACGCCGCGCGCGACCTGCATCGACTCGTACTCCGGGTACAGCTTGAGCGGCACCGGCACCGCGCCATTGACGAGCTCGTCGAGGAAGATCTTGAGCTTGCGGCAACCCTTGTCGATGACGACGATGGCGCCTTCAAGGTCCATCGGCGGGGCTTCCTCGAGGCGCAGCAGCTGCCGTTCGAGTTCGTCCGTGTACGCCACGACGGCGTCGAGGCCCACCATCTGGATGGCACCTGCGGCCTGGTGCACGTGCATCCGCGCGTGCTTCAGCGCGGTGGCGTCCTGCGGCTGCGCGCGATAGGCGGCCAGGGATTCGAGCCCGCGCGACAGCGCCTGGTCGATCTCGCCCTGCACCCATGAAAGCGGGCCGGCGTCAAAGTCGTTGCTGGATTCGGTTGCCACGGCTCTTCACGCTCCTCGCGCGATGGTTCGGTGCGTAGCGCTACAGCAAGTTCCGCGCCGGAGCCGGTGGCAGGACGCGATACGCCCCGAAGCCCACGCCGCCCCGGGGCGGCGCTACACCTTGAAGCCCGCGACGGACGAGCGCAGTTCCGCGGCCAGCTTGGTCAGCTGGCCGATGGACACGTTCGTCTGCTTGGTGCCTTCGGTGGTTTCCTCGGTGATCTTCAGGATGCCCTGCATGCCGCGCGTCACGTCGGTGACCGACGTCGACTGCATCTGCGTCTGCGCGGAAATCCGCGAGATCAGGTCCGCCAGGTCACGGGACACCTTCTGGATTTCCGTCAGTGCCTGCCCTGCGGCGTCGGACAGCTTCGTTCCTTCGACCACGCCGACGGTGGATTTCTCCATGGCCGCCACGGCGTCCTGAGTGTCCGCCTGAATGGTCTTCACGATGGCTTCGATCTGCTTCGTCGCCTCGCCGGAGCGTTCGGCCAGTCGCTGTACTTCTTCCGCCACGACCGTGAAGCCGCGGCCCGCCTCGCCGGCCGAGGCCGCATGGATCGCCGCGTTCAAGGCCAGCACGTTGGTCTGTTCGGTAATGTCCGAGATCAACTCCACGATCTCGCCGATTTCCATCGACGATTCGCCGAGGCGCTTGATCCGCTTGGACGTGTCCTGGATCTGCGTGCGGATTTCGTTCATGCCCGCGATCTGGTTATGCACCACGACGCCGCCCTTTTCTGCGGCAGCCAGCGACTGCTGGGCCACGCGGGCGGACTGCGTGGCCGTCTGCGACACCTCGTTGATCGACTGCGCCATCGACAGCACGGAGGCGGAGGCCTGCTGGATCTCGCGGTTCTGCCGTTGCGATGCTTCGTACAGCCGGTTCGAAATGGCCTGCGTTTCCTGCGTGGCCTTCGTCACCTGGTCGGT
>JANNNM010000373.1:0-1314 GCA_031398535.1 Betaproteobacteria bacterium
GTCAACCAGGCCTTCGCGAACTGGGTGCAGCTGCCGCAGGACCAGATCTACGGCCGCACGCCGTTCGAAGTGCTGGCGCCGGGCGTCGCGTCTTTCCTGCGGCCGGTGCTCGAGCGCGCGCACGGCGGCGAGCACGTCGAGTACGAGCGCGTCGACACATCGGTCAGCGGCGAGGAGCGCTGGGTGCATGGCCGCGTCGCGCCGGACTTCGACGCCGACGGCCAGCTCCGCGGCATCTACTGCACCGAATACGACATCCACGACCTGAAGGCCACCGAACAGGCGCTGGCTGCGCGCGAGGAGCAGCTGCGGCTCTTCAACGACAACATCCCGGAACCCATCGTCTACGTGGGCGAGGATGGCCGCTACGAGTTCGTCAACGAATCCTTCCTGCGTCTGGTCGGCCTGACGCGCGACCAGGTGGTCGGCAAGACCACCGACGAGGTGCTGGGCTCCGAGCTTGCGGCGGCGTTGACGCCACGGCGCGATCGCTCGGACAACCACACGCCGGTCATCTACGAACGCTCGCTGATCGATGCGTCGGGCCGCGAGCGCTGGATCCGCGTGCGCTGCGTGCCCGATCTCCGCTTCGACGGCACCGCGAAGGGTGAGTACGTCGTCGGCCATGACATCACCGACCTGAAGCAGGCGCAGGACGAACTGGCCGCGCGCAGCGGCACGCGGCGCGCGATCATGGACGGCGTGCCCGCGCCGGTGGCGTACATCGACCGCGAGGAGCGCTGCCTCTACGTCAACCGCACGTTCCTGCAGTTCTTCGGCCTGACGCAGGAGCAGTCGAGCGCGATGCGGCTGCGCGACGTGGTGGGCCACGCCATCTACCAGAGCGCGCAGGCGATGCTGACGCGCGCGCTCGACGGCGAATCCACTGCCTTCGACCGGCTGGTGCAGGGCACCAACGGCGTGCGCCGCTGGATGACGATTCGCGTGGTGCCGGATGCCGCGCAATCGGGCGAGGTGCACGGCGCCTTCGTGCTGATGAACGACATTCACGGCCTGAAGCAGGCGCAGGAGGCATTGCGCGATTCGGAAGCCGAGCTGCGACTCATCATGGACAACGTGCCGGCGCGCGTGTCGTCGATCGACCGCGATTACAAATACCGCGTCGTCAACCGCCACAACGAGGAATGGCTCGGCGAATCGCGCAACGCGATCACCGGGCGGCACATCGCCGAGGTGGTGGGCAACGAACGCGCCAACCAGCTGGGACCGCTGCTCGATCGCGTGCTGCAGGGCGAGACAGTGACCACGGAACGCGAACTGATCCAGCCCGACGGCGAACTGCGCTGGGAGGCC
>JANNNM010000407.1:0-1092 GCA_031398535.1 Betaproteobacteria bacterium
CGACGGCACTGGTCTCGACATCACCCCGGTGATGATCAAGGTCGTCGATGCGGCGGTGGCCAAGGCCTATGGCGGCAAGCGCAAGATCCACTGGATGGAGATCTACGCCGGCGAGAAGTCGACCAAGGTCTACGGCCCCGACGTGTGGCTGCCCGACGAGACGCTGACGATCCTCAAGGATTATGTCGTGTCGATCAAGGGTCCGCTGACCACGCCGGTCGGTGGCGGGATCCGGTCGCTCAATGTGGCATTGCGCCAGCAGCTCGACCTGTACGTCTGCCTGCGCCCGGTGCGCTGGTTCAAGGGCGTGCCGTCCCCGGTGAAGGAGCCCGAGAAGACCGACATGGTGATCTTCCGCGAGAACTCGGAGGACATCTACGCCGGCATCGAATGGGCGGCGGAGTCGCCCGAAGCGAAGAAGGTCATCGCGTTCCTGATCAACGAAATGGGTGTGAAGAAGATCCGCTTCCCGGATACCTCGGGCATCGGCATCAAGCCCGTGTCGCGTGAAGGCACCGAGCGCCTGGTGCGCAAGGCCCTGCAGTACACGATCGACAACGACCGCAAGTCGCTCTCGCTGGTGCACAAGGGCAACATCATGAAGTTCACGGAAGGCGGGTTCCGCGACTGGGGCTATGCGCTGGCCGAGAAGGAATTCGGCGCCAAGCCGATCGACGGCGGCCCGTGGATGAGCTTCAAGAACCCGAAGACCGGGCGCGAGATCATCGTCAAGGATGTGATCGCCGACGCCTTCCTGCAGCAGATCCTGCTTCGGCCGGCGGAGTACGACGTCATCGCCACGCTCAACCTCAACGGTGACTACGTCTCCGACGCGCTGGCGGCGCAGGTGGGCGGCATCGGCATCGCGCCGGGCGCCAACCTCTCCGATACCGTGGCGATGTTCGAGGCCACGCACGGCACGGCGCCCAAGTACGCCGGCAAGGACTACGTCAATCCGGGCTCGGAAATCCTTTCCGCGCAGATGATGCTGGTCCACATGGGCTGGAAGGAAGCCGCGGCGCTGATCGTCTCTTCGATCGAGAAGGCGATCCTCGCGAAGACGGTGACCTACGACTTCGCGCGGCTGATGCC
>JANNNM010000489.1:0-2726 GCA_031398535.1 Betaproteobacteria bacterium
GGATGACCGTTCAGTGGTAGTCCTGGTCACGGTTACCGGCATGACGGCCACCGCATCGCACATCCACGAGGCCGCGCCGGGCTCCAATGGCCCGGTGATCGTTCCGTTCACCAAGACCGGCGATAACACGTTCGCGACGGCCGATGGCGCCAAGCTCACGGAGGCCCAGTACGCGGCCTGGAAGGCCGGGAACTTGTACGTGAACGTGCACAGCGCCAAGAATCCGGGTGGCGAAGTGCGCGGCCAGATCAAAGGCAACTGAGCAACGGCCCGGTGTCGCGGTGGAAGCGCCGCGACTGCCTGGCTCAGCGGTGTAGCTGCCCAAGGTCATTCCTGTCTAAGGCGTACGGGAGGATGTCGGCTCGCTCAGCGATTCCAGGAACGCCACCAGATCGTCCGTATCGTATTTCGACAGCCCCAGCGGCTTCAGGATGCGCTCGCCGTCCGCATGCAGCCGGTTCTCGTCGAGGTTGGAATAGTGGCGCACCACTTCGCGCAATGTGGCGATGCTGCCGTTGTGCATGTAGGGCGCCGTGCGCGCGACATTGCGCAACGACGGGACCTTGAACTCGCCGTAGTTGCGATGCTCGAGCGCGACGTGGCGCGTACTGGTGGCCGTGCTGCGCTGCGCGTCGTCGTTGAACGGTCCCAGCAGGTTGTAGCGGCTGGCCTGCACCTGCCGGATGCCTCCGTGGCGACCGGCATCCACCTTGCCCGGTGCAATGAAGTACGGGATGCCGATGTCCCCGAACTCGCCATTGGAGAAGCGCGGGCCGCCGTGGCACATCGTGCAGCGGCCCTCGCCGACGAAGGTCGCGAGCCCCCGGCGCGCGGCGGCGGGATAGCGCGCCGCGGCTTCGGTGTCGCCTCGTGCCAATGCGTCGCGGAAGTCGTCGAAGGGCGTGCGTCCGGTGACAAGCGTCTCCTGGAACGCGGCCAGCGCCTTGGCAACGTCGACGGCCACGCGCTCGTCGTCGGCCTGCGGCGGGTGGCCGAATACGGCGGCGTAGCGCGCCTGCAATGCGGGGTCGGTGCGTATCAGCGTTGCCAGGTGCTGCACGGTGCCGCCCATCTCGCGCAAATCGAGCATCGGTCGCAAGCTCATCGCCCACAGGTTGTCGGCGGCGCCGTCCCAGCCGTACCAGCGCTGGCCGCCCACGTCATGCAGCGTGGTCGTGTTGCGGTCGACGTCGGCCGCCCCGCGACCGTGCGGTCGCCCATCGGCAAACGCACGATCGGGCCGGTGGCAGGTGGCACACGCCAGCGTTCCGTCGCGTGACAGGCGCGGGTCGGCGAACAGCATCGCGCCGAAGGCGATGGCGTCCGGATGGCCCGATACACGATTGGAAGGATCGGCGCGCGCCGGCAGCGGCCACGGTCCCAGTGACTGGATCGAACGCAGCTGCGCTTCGGTGAACGCGACGGGCGCGGGTGTTGTCGTGGGTGTGGCCGGCGCGACAGGCGCCTGTGCGAAGGGCGTGGCGGCGAGTACCGCCGCCAGCACGGCAACGGCCGCAGAAGCGCTGTGCTTCACTCGACGCGCAGCGTGCTGGCGAGGCGCTGCGTGGTGTTGCCGGTGACGAGGTCGAAGGTGAGATCCCACCGCCCCGGCATGTGGAACAGCAAGCCTTCGGCACGGTAGACGCCGGGCGCGATGGTGACGACCTTCGGCCGGTAGTTCATGCCGTGCCGGTGCTCCGGCATGTTGGCGTCGACCCGCACCGACGACGGCGCGGCCGCCTTGCCGCGCGGGCAGACGGCGAAGTCGACGATGAAATGCGTGCCCACCGGCACCGGGTTGACGCTGGTCTGGTAGGCGACCTGGTAGCGCGCATTCTCAAGCAAGCGCTTGTCGCCGGGCAGCGCTGCGCCGCATTGTGTCGCCGCATGCACGCCGGTGGCGGCCAGTGCCGCGCCCATGACCAACAGTTGTGATCCCTTCACTGTGCCTGTCCTGCCTTCCAGAATGCGAACAGCGACTCGGCGTTGCGCCAGGCGATGCGTTCAGCCAGCGGCGGCGGCAGGTCGGACAGCCACGCGCGCGTCCATGCCGCGTGCTCGACGATGTAGTACCAGCGCTCCGGCGTGTACGTGTCGGTGCCGATCGTGAAGCGGTCGGGAAACTCGGTGAACGCGGCACGCCATTCGGCGGGCACCTTGCCGCCCTGGCCGTGGTCGCTGCGGAAGGCAAGGTCGCTCCACAGGTTCTTGTGCTTGCGCAACAGCGCGCGCACGCGCTCGGGCGTGTCGAACCCCGAATGTGCCCACAGGATGCGCGCCTCCGGGTCTTGCCTGAACATGCGCTCGATGGCGTCGGCGTCCGAGTGCGCATGCAGGATCAGCTTGTGCTGCTTCGCCAAGGCCACCATCCGGCGGGGGATGGGCAGGTCGGCGTCGGCGCCATACAGGTGGAATTCGCCGATGGCCGCATAGCGGCTCTTGCGCAGGCGCTCCTCGAGGAACGCGGCCACCGTTTCGTCGCGGAACCACGTGCCGATCTCACCGCGATTGCGGTAGGGCCGCAAGCTTGGCACGACGAGGTCGGGCGCCAGCGCCACCAGCCGCTGCGTGCCTTCGTCGCCGGAACTCGACACCAGCGCACGTTTGAGGCCGGCCTTGCGCAGGATGGCGATGGCCTCCGCAGGTGGCGTGGACTCCCACGCGTCGTGGCTGTAGTGGATGTGCGCATCGAACAGCGGCAACTCGGCCGCGGCCGCGGATGACGC
>JANNNM010000513.1:0-9924 GCA_031398535.1 Betaproteobacteria bacterium
CGCCGCGCGCGCGCTGACCACGACGGGCGCCGCCGGCGCGGCCGCCTCCACGACCAGCAATGCCGTCAGGATCTTGGTGAGGCTGGCCGGCTTCTGCTGCACGGACGCGCGCGCCGACCACCGTTCGACGCCGTCGATGCGCACCAGATAGGCCGCCGCGACACCGGGCCACGGATCCGCCGGCGCCGCCGCCTGCACGGCGGACAAGCCGGCGGCCCATGCCAGGCATGCCGCCGCCAACACCCGCCAGCAGCGGGCCATGCGGCGCGGAATCAGAACGGCAACAACTTGCGCAAGGCGTCCACACCCTGCTTCATCGGATCGGCCTTCGCGGGTTCCGCCGGTGCGGCGGTCGGGGCCTGCGCCTGCGCAGCCGGCGCTGCGGCAGGCATCGAACCCGCGCCACCTGCGGCCATTCCGGGCCCGCGCGTCACCCGCGCGTATCGGTTGCAGAGCCATGTGAGCGACTTGTCGACCAGGTAGTAATCGCGGCCCTTGCAGTACGTGGCGCCTGCCGTGCGCACATCGTCATCACACGCCCCGTTGCCGACGAACTGCCAGTCTTTGGCCGCCGTGGCCTTGCCGCAGGCTGCCGCGGAGGTGGCGGCGAAATCCACGTTGCAGCCGCGGAAGGATCCCTGCATCGCGTCCATGCTGGTCCTGGCCAGCACGGTCTTGAAGGCCGCAGGCTCGCGCAGGTCGCGCGACATGCCGCCCACCGTGTCGCAGAACGCCTGCTTGCGCGTTTCGCACACGGCACCCTTGTCGAAGAAGGCCTGGTAGTAGAGCTTGTCGGTCATCTCCACGCACACCTTGGCGATTTCCGCCGCGCCCGTCGCCTGCGCCGAGGCCACCATCTTCGCCGACTCGTCCGTGCATGCGCCCACCTTCTTGCCGGCGAAGGTCTGGATCATGTTCATGTCGCTGCCGCGGCGCGTGCCCTTGATCTCCATGCGCCCGTCGTAGGCGGTGGGCGTGGAGTTGATCTCGCCGCGCCCTGTCATCGGTTCGTCGCCGGTGCAGACGATCGTGAAGGTCGTCTTGCTGCCGACGGTCTTCACGTCCTTCGTCGTGCAGTTGTCCTGCTGCGGGATCCCATCCTCGCCCTTGCGGTCCTTCTTGAGGCAAAGCTGATGCGTCTGCGCCGGCATCGCCATCGGCATGCCGGGCATCTCCATCTTCATCGTCAAATCCCACAATTCGTCCGGGCCGCCGATCTTGAACGTGCGCGCCTGTGCGCCAATGCCGGGCTGGGCCAACGCGGCAGGGCCGGCGGCAAGCAAGGCCCATGCACCAACAAGGATCGGCGCGGCGCGCAGGAAGCGAAGACGGATCGACGGCATTATGGGGCTCCTAGGGACGACAGCATTCAATCGGCGGGATGCTACCGCAATGACGTTGTCGCGTGCATCTTTTGCAGTTACTGTTCAATAACAACCATGCCCGCAGCCGGTCCCGATGATCGGCATCGGATCGACGCCGCGGGGAGCGCGATGAGCGACTTCAAACTCACCTACTCGACGATGTTCGCGCCGCCGCAGGCGCTGCATTTGAACTTCGCCGCCGCCGTCGATCGCGTCGTTGCCGGCCTCGGCCGCATGCACGGCCTCTATGTCGACGGCGCATTCGTCATGCGGAATGCAACAACGGCCAAGCGCGATCCGGCCAACCTGCAGCGAGTGCTGGGCCACTTTTCAGTGGCCAGCGTTGCCGACGTCGGCGCCGCCGTGGCGGCCGCGCGCCGTGCCCTTCCGGCATGGCGGGCCACGCCGTGGCAGCGCCGCGTCGAGCTGCTGGCGAAGGTCGGCGAGGCGGTCCATGCGCGGCTCTACGACCTGGCCGCTGCCGTGTCGCTGGAAGTCGGCAAGAACCGGATGGAAGCGCTGGGCGAAGTGGCCGAGGTCAGCGCCTTCATCGACATCTACGCGCGGCAGATGGTCGAGAACCATGGGTACGATCATCCGCTGCCCGACGATCCGTTGCCGGGCTTCACGAGCCGCAATCGCAGCGTGCTGAAGCCCTATGGCGTGTGGGCGATCATCGTGCCGTTCAATTTTCCGTTCGCGCTGGCGGGCGGCCCCGCGGTTGCCGCGTTGCTGGCCGGCAATACCGTGGTGCTGAAGGGCTCGCTGGACACCCCGTGGTCCGGCCTGCTGCTGGCGCAATGCCTGCATGAGGCCGGCGTGCCGCCGGGGGTGTTCAACTATCTCGTCGGCGACGGCGCGCATGTCGGCGAGACGCTGATGGCGCACGACGGCATCGACGGCCTCACCTTTACCGGGTCGCATGCGGTGGGCATGCACATCCTGCGCACGCAGGTCGCGCGCGACTACCCGCGACCGTGCATCGCCGAGATGGGCGGCAAGAACGCCGCCATCGTCACCGGTTCGGCGAACCTCGAGGTTGCCGCGCAGGGCATCGTGCGCTCGGCCTTCGGCATGTCGGGACAGAAGTGCTCGGCGCTGTCGCGGATCTACGTCGACCGGCGGGTGGCCGAAGGGTTGATCGAAGCGCTGCGATCCGCCACCGCCAGGCTGACCATTGGCGAGCCGCAACGCGAGTCGACCTACATGGGCCCGGTGGCAACACGTGGCGCGTACGAGCGGTTTGCGTCGTGCTGCGAAGCGCTGGGCATGCATGGCGGTCGCGTCCTTTTCGGCGGCGCGGTGATGACCGAAGGCGCCTTCGCCGACGGCCTGTTCTGCGCGCCGACGATCGCGCAGGCGCCGCTCGACCACCCGCTGTGGACGCGCGAGATGTTCGCGCCCATCGCCATGCTGGCGCCCGTTGACGATGCAGCGCAGGCGATGGCACTGGCCAATGCCAGCCGCTTCGGCCTGACCGCCGGGTTCTACGGCGCGGAGGACGAGGTCAACTGGTTCTTCGAGAACATCGAAGCCGGCGTCACCTATGCCAACCGGCCGCAGGGTGCGACGACCGGCGCGTGGCCCGGCTATCAACCGTTCGGCGGGTGGAAGGCGTCGGGCAGCACCGGCAAGGCGCTGGCGTCATTCCACTACTTGCCGCAGTACCTGCGGGAGCAGTCGCAGACGCGGATCGAGACGTGAACAGCCGCAGGTTTGCGGCGATGCATTCGCGCCGTTCATGACAACAGATACGGATATGCATGGGGCTGATGGGGATCAGCTGGCGCGAACGCCTACGTCGATGGAACGTTTGCACCCACCCACTGGATGAGCTGATTCAGGCCCACCGCGCCAGATTGGCGCGCCACTTCGCGGCCCCCCTTGAACGCCACCAGCGTCGGGATGCTGCGGATGCCGAAGCGGCTGCCGATCTCCGGCTCGGCCTCGGTGTCGAGCTTGGCCAGGCGCACCCGCGGCGCCAGTCGCGCGGCGGCCTCTTCGAAGGCCGGCGCCATCGACCGGCACGGCCCGCACCACGGCGCCCAGAAGTCGACGACCAGCGGCAGATCACTTGCGGCAATCTGGCGATCGAACGTGGCGCTGGTCAGCGCAAAGGACCGCCCGGGAAGCAACGGTTGCTTGCAGCTGCCGCAGTTGGGGTGGTCATCGAGCCGCGCGGACGGGATCCGGTTTGCCGTGTTGCAGTGGGGGCAAACGACCTGCAGGATTTCATTCATGGGTAGGCGCCTCGGAGTCGATGAAATTCTACTCCTCCAGGACCAGGCGATAGCCCACCCCTGCCTCCGTCAGCAAGTGGCGGGGGCGTACCGGATCGAGCTCGAGCTTGTCCCGCAGCTGCTGCATGCAGGCGGGTCGGCGGTCCATAATGACAGCGCGCATCACGCCCATGCGCCACCTGCTCAAGCGGAGAAATTTCGATGTCCACCTATCGCAAGACCCCCGAAGCCCTCGCCAAGCTGACGCGCGAGCAATACCGCGTCACCCAGCAGAACGGCACCGAAGCCCCGGGCAGCGGCGAGCTTCTCGACAACTACGAGCCGGGTATCTATGTCGACATCGTGTCGGGCGAACCGCTGTTCGCATCGTCGGCCAAGTTCGACTCGGGATGCGGCTGGCCCAGCTTCTCGCGGCCGATCGTGCCCACGGTCGTCAATGAGCTGAAGGATGCGTCGCACGGCATGGTCCGCACGGAAGTGCGCTCGGCCGCCGGCGACAGTCACCTCGGCCATGTCTTCGAGGATGGGCCGGAGGACCAGGGCGGCCTGCGCTATTGCATCAACTCGGCGTCACTGCGTTTCGTGCACCGCGACGACATGGTGGCGGAGGGCTACGGCGAGTTCCTGGACCAGGTCGAGGACCGGGGGGCTTGATGCAAACCGTGTTCAAGGCATGGCTCGGCTGGCCGGTGGCCGCCATTTTCGCGAGCCTGTTCGTGGTCTACCTGGGCGTTGCCGCACTGATCGTGTGGCTGTCGTTCCGTTCGAAACTGGCGCCGTGGGTCCAGAGCTTTCGCGGCGTGGTGCCGCCGTTCTTCGGGTCGACCGCCATCATCTTCGGCGTGCTGATCGCGTTCCTGTCGAACGACATCTGGGAGCGCAACAAGCAGGCGGAGCACGTGGTCTTCACCGAGAGTGACACGCTCATCGCGCTGTACACCTTGAGCGCCGCAAGCGCCGGCAACAATGCCGGGCTGCGCACGGCGATCCGCGGCTATGCCAGCGCGGTCGTCGAGGAGGAGTGGCCCATGCTGGCGCTCGAACAACGCTCACCGCGCACGGACGCTGCATTGAATGCGCTGGTGCGCGAAGTGGCCAGGCCCGGCGCCGGCATCGATCCCAGCGTACAGCGGACCATGCTCGACATGGTGCTTCGCGTTCGCTCGGCGCACGAGGACCGCGTCTCCCTCAGCAACGATCGCACCGTGGTGACCAAGTGGGCTGCCGTGCTGCTGCTGGCCTTTCTCACGCAGATTTCCATCGCGGTCGTGCAGCTCGACAAGCCGCGCCCGCAGGTGGCGGCGCTCGTCATCTTCAGCGTGGCAGCGGTCATGCTGCTGGGTCTGCTCGCCATTCACGAGGCGCCATTCGAGCCGCCGGTGTTCGTGCCGCCCGGGCCGATCCTGGAGGTGCTGCGGCAGGTGCCGGCGTGAAGCGGCGGGGTCACCTCAGTTGAGGCCGGCACGACGACGACCTGATCAAGGCGAACCCCAGCGAACCGCGCGCTGGTGTTGTCGGCGCAGGATATCTCGTCACGATCAGTTCGATCGTGCGACACGAGAGCGCGATGCGCAAAGGACGAGCCCGACGATCAAATTCAACGCTGCGATCGCCAGCAGGACACCCGTGTAACTGCCACTCGATAGAACCCAGCTCGCCATGAGCGGAGGGGCTAGAATCGCGGCGAGCCCCCAGGCAGTAAACAGGCGAGCAAAGCTGCGCGGGAAGGCGACGACGGAGCACTGCCCCATCAGTGCTGCTGGATAGGCCGCAGATCCCGCACCATAAGCAAGCGCAACCAGTACGCCTCCGACTGCAATCGCGCCGCCATCACCAGTCGCGACCATTGCCAACGTCATTGCCGCGGCGGCGGAGACACCGGCAAGAAGGAGCGGGGCACGGACGCGGTCCGCAATCGCGCCACCAAGGACCCGGCCGGCACCATTGGACAGCCCAATCAGGGCGGTAAGGCTTGCCGCGCTCAGGAACATCGTGGAGTCTGCCAGCGCGGCGGCCTGGCTGATGACGGCCAAGCCTGCTGTCGAGATGGCGAAGAAACCCATCCACAGTTTCATGCCACCCATGACCGCTCCCATCGGGGGACCCGTCGGGGGACTTGCAGCCGTTTGCGCAGCAGGATTGGGAGCGTCACACAGCATTGCGCCGGCTACGACACCACAGAGAGCGAAACCAAGACCCATGGCAGTACAAGTGATGAACAATCCCCATCGGATTGTCGCGGCTGCGATCAAAAAACTCCATGCCGCAGACCCGACCGCAAAACTTGCCACCGTTACGCCGGTGGCCAAACCCAGCGACCGGGCACCGGACCGGCGCACGGCAGACAGCGCCACGCTGTAAAACTGGCCACAACACCAGCCGTACATGATGGCACTGGCAGCCAGTACCAGCGGCACAACAAGCCACTGCGCTGCGGCGACAAGGGCCATCATGGCAACGAGCCCCGCGACGATTGGCTGGCGCGCAATCGACATCACCTTGCCAGTCGCCGGCGCGCTCAATACCCCGCCCAAAAAGGAGGCCGCAGCCAGGCTGAACCCGAGGGCCGTAACGGTCCGCCCGATTCCCGTCGAGTCCTCAAAGGCCCTCAGCAGGACGCCAAGTGAGTACAAGCTTCCACCACACAAATTGAGGGCGATAGCGGCCGTCAATGCGCGTACGCGCCACGGCAACGCCCATTTCACTCCGGAACGACTTCGAGCTTCTGGACCGGGTGCGCGGTTGGTGCCGTGGATGCTGCCAATCTGACGCGGAGGCCGATGACAACAGGGTGGTCCACGCGGCATCGCACCAGAGCCTGATTGGTCGCACCATCGAACTTGACGAGCGCAAACGTCATCGTGCCCAGCACGGTCGTGGCGGGCAAGGACGAGATCGTCTGCGTCACGGCAAGGACCGTCCCGGTCCCTCCAAGCTGCATCCATCGCATCGCATGACTTCCGCACGTGCAGGTCAATCGGGGCGGCAACCAGACCGCGTCGCAGTCCTTGCAGACGGTGGCTTGCAGAATGCCGGCGTCAAGTCCAAGGAAGTACGGAGTGAGGTCACCCAAGCCGTGCTGATAGTCAAGTTTCAACTGCAATGGGACAACCATTGCCAATGGTGGCTGCGACTCAGGCGTCATCGACACGCTCCAGTACGTGGACAACGGACAGGGTGCCAACACCAGCATGCGAATCGGCTAAGCCAAACCGTCGCGGCGTGGTCGGCTGCAGCCCCTCGTGGTATCGATGCTGGAGCAATTGCATCAGCGTGACGATCTGCGCAATGCCGGTCGCACCAGGTGGCCCGCCTTGCCCGATCAAGCCGCCGGAAAGATTGACCGGCAGTGGACCTTCGCGTGAAAACGTGCCAGCCGCCGTCGCCGGACCTGCGCTGCCGTTCGCGCACAACTGCAGTCCCTCGACGCATTGCAGTTCGGCACCGCTGTACGCGTCGTAGACCTCCGCAAAGGCGATTTCATCTTCCGGCCTGACAATGCCAGCTTGCCTGTAGGCATTGGCGGAGGCGACTCGCTTGCTGGTGAAGTGTCCGGGAATGGCGCGGTCGCCGAGGCGCACGTGATCGCTCGCGCAGGCACTTCCCACGACCCGCACACCAGCGCGCTCCTTTCGCAGCAGCGATCGATGCGACGTCAGAACGACCGCGGCCGCACCGTCGCTGATCAGACTGCAGTCGAGGACCCGATAGGGATGACTCACCATGGGCGATGCGAGCACGTCATCGACGGACAGCCGCAGCGGCTTGTGGGCATTCGGATTCAGTTCCGCGTTGCCGTGGTTCTTTACCGATACCGCTGCCATCTGTTCCGCGGTCGTGCCATATCTCGCCATGTGGTCCTGAATCGACAGGGCGTAGAGCGCGGTGGCGGTGACCCCGTTGAACCCCTCAAGGTCAGCATCGAACGACAGGCCATAGAGCATCCGGACATCATCCCCCGCAAGATGGCTGGCGGCATGCTCGAACCCCACGACGAGCACGGTGCCGTGCAAGCCTGAGCGAATGTGCATCAATCCCGTCCGAACGGCCTGACCACCACTTGCCCCGCCCGACTCGACCCGCATCACCGGGCGCGGCACGAGACCCAGTTCGTCCACCAGCAGTGGTCCAGGCACCAGCTGCAGCGTCAGGAAATCGGTCTCTGACGCGATGACCAATGCATCGATATCCTCGGGGCCGACCCCTGCATCGCGAAACGCGGCATCGACAACGTCGCGAACCCAGTCGCGCGAATTGGACCCGTCGCGTCGACGACCAAACCTGGTCATGGCACCACCAGCTACAAATACGTCACCGGGCACGAATCAGACCTTCAATCCTTTGGCCTCGTATTCGCGGCGCCTCAGCTCGGAGCGGCGAATCTTTCCGGAACTTGTCAGCGGGAAGCTCTCGACGAATTCGACCAGGCGCGGATACTTGTACGCAGCCAGATCGTTTTTGACGAGTTGCTGCAGGGCCAATATCAGGTCGTGCGAAGGGATAGCCCCCTCCTTCAGGCGTACGAATGCCTTGACCACGGTTCCACGTTCCACATCGGGGCTCGCGACCACAGCAGCCTCCGCTACTGCGGGATGCTTCAGCAGGGTGTCCTCGACTTCTGCCGGTCCGATCCGGTAACCGGCGCTCTTGATCAGATCGTCATTGCGCCCTTGATACCAGACGTAACCATCGTCATCCATGCGCGCCAGGTCGCGCGTTCTGACCCAATCGCCAAGGCGAAGCGAATCAGGGATGCCCAGCTGCCCCCAATAGCCCAGAAACAGCGTGGGGTCTGCCGGTGCCGCAACGATCTCGCCAACTTCGCCGCGCGGTACATCCATCCCGTGCTCATCGACCAGGCGTACGTCATGCCCAGGGTATGCACGCCCCATCGACCCCGGTCGAACCGGGTAGATGGCGCGGCAATTTCCCACGAGGTGATTGAATTCGGTCAGCCCATAAAACTCGTTGCAAACGGCACCCAGTTGTCGCTCACACCAACGCACGACCTCGCCGGGCAATGACTCACCGCCCGAACACACATACTTCAAACGCAATGCGTGCTCTTTGCGCGGGTCTTCAACTTCCGCCATCCGTTTGAGTGCAGTCGGGGTCATGAAGGTATGGGTCACTCCGTGACGCGCCATCAGGCCGAGGCAAGCGGCAGGCTCGAAACGCCCGCTCCACGACAAGACCGTTTGCCCATGCGCCCAGGCAGGAAGGACAAGATCGAGCAATCCGCCTACCCATGCCCAATCTGCAGGTGACCAAAAAACAGCATCGGGCTCGTCCATCGAAAGGTTGTAGAACATGCGCACGGTGGGCAGATAGGCATCCAGGATCCGGTGGGCGTGCAGCATGCCCTTCGGGCGTCCCGTGGAGCCGCTCGTATACATCAGCAAAGCGGGCGAGTCCGCGGAAGAAACCGGTTCAGCGAAATTTCCGACGCCCTCTTCCACCAGCCTCCAGAAACTGAGTTCACCTTCCGCTGCACTGGTGGTGATCAAGCAGATAGATCGGTCGACCTGATCGAGCGCCAGCGCGAGCGCTCCGGTTCGGCTGCGGGAGATGACGGTGCGAAGGCCGGTGTCACGCAGGATATGGACGAGGGTATCCGGACCGTAGAGTTCGGACATCGTGCAGACGATCGCGCCGCATTTGTAGCAGGCCAGGTGGGCGATGGCGGTCTCGGGTCCCTGCCCCAGGTGCACGCCAACGGGATGTCCTGGCATTACGCCACGATTTACTAGCGAAACTGCCATTTGCCGGGCCAACGCGTCCAGTTCACCGAACGTCCATGACCGCACGGATCCATGGACATCCTGATGAATGAGTGCCGGATAGGTCGCCTTGGGGCCTGCTGCGTGGCGGCCGACCGTATCGGCAGCGATATTGGCATGCGCCCGCTTCGGGATCACCCAATCCCCCGAGCTCGACTTGCCGAACCCGGCCGCAGCCAGGTATTTGCTCTCATGGTCTTGATTCACGATGGTCACCGTCAACGTTCGAGCATTTTCTGTGGCAGCCAGATCACCAGTTCTGGAAACGCAATCAACAGCGTGAGAACAATGAGCTCGAGACCAATGAAGGGCATCACGCCGCGTGCAACATGGGAAAACTTGGTGTTCTCGTCCACGGCACTCATCACTGCGAACAGATTCATGCCGACCGGTGGCGTGACCACGGAAATTTCGACCAGTTTGACAAGCACGATGCCAAACCAAATCGGGTCTATATTGAGTTGTTTGACGACCGGAAAGATGAAAGGGAGCGTAACCACCATCATCGAAGTGGTGTCAAGAAAGCACCCCAGAATCAGG
>JANNNM010000556.1:0-1145 GCA_031398535.1 Betaproteobacteria bacterium
GTGCTGTCCCTGTTCATGTGCGTCTACTACCTGCTGATGGGCGTGATCTCCACCATCGCCTTGGCGGTCAACCTGATGCTGCTGGTGGCGCTGCTGTCCCTGCTGCAGGCCACGCTGACGCTGCCCGGCATCGCCGCCATCGCGCTCACGCTCGGCATGGCCATCGACGCCAACGTGCTGATCAACGAGCGTATCCGCGAGGAACTGCGCGCCGGCGCGACGCCGCACGCGGCGCTGCAGGCCGGCTACGAGCGCGCGTGGGGCACGATCGTCGACTCCAATGTCACCACGCTGATCGCCGGTGTCGCGCTGTTCCTCTTTGGCTCGGGCCCCATCCGCGGCTTCGCCGTCGTCCACTGCCTCGGCATCATGACGTCGATGTTCTCCGCGGTGTTCGTGTCGCGTGGCATCGTGGCGCTGATCTACGGCAACCGCCGCAAGCTTGACCGCATCTCGATCGGCCAGATCTGGCGTGCGCCCGCAGGCACGTCCACCACGCCGACCAAGGCCTGACCGCGATTACGCGACGGCCGCCACAAGCACCAGGAACCGCACACCATGGAATTCTTCCGGATCAAGCGCGACATCCCGTTCATGCGGCACGCGCTCACGTTCAACGTGATCTCGCTCGTCACCTTCCTGCTGGCCGTGTTCTTCCTGGCCACCAAAGGACTTCACCTTGGCGTCGATTTCCGCGGCGGCACGGTGATCGAGGTGTCCTACTCGCATCCCGTCGATTTCAACCGGTTGCGCGCGTCGGTCGACAAGCTCGGCCTCGGCGAGTATTCGGCGCAGGCCTTCGGTACCTCCGATACCGCGCTGATCCGCCTGCCTCTCCAGGAAGGCACGTCCAGCGCGGCGCTGTCCGATCGCGTGATGTCGGCGCTGAAGGCCGACGATCCGTCGGCCACGCGGCAGCGCGTGGAATTCGTCGGCCCGCAAGTCGGCAAGGAACTCTACGAGAGCGGCGCACTTGCACTGCTGCTGGTGTGCCTGGGGATCGTCGGCTACCTGGCGCTGCGCTTCGAATGGCGCTTCGCCATCGCCGCCATCATCGCCAACCTGCACGACGTCATCATCATCCTCGGCTTCTTCGCGCTGTTCCAATGGGAGTTCGGGCTGCCGGTGCTGGCCGCCGTGCTGGC
>JANNNM010000642.1:0-5978 GCA_031398535.1 Betaproteobacteria bacterium
GGCGTGGGCCGGCGTCTGTCTCGAGATCCTGCACCGGATCAACCAGCAGAGCTTTCTCATCGCCAACGCGGTGATGCATACCACCGGACAAGCGTTCATGATGGCCTTCCAGGCGGGCGGCCCGCACGCGCAGGATCGCGGCCTCGAGGCCGTCGCCTATGCCACGCACGAGTTGCGCCGCGTCCCGGCGTCGGCCGTGTGGGAAAAGCCGCAGGGCAAGAACGAACCCATCCGGATGGAAAAGAATTTCCGCGCGGTCCCGCGCGGCGTGGGCCTGGTCATCGGCTGCTGCACGTTTCCGACCTGGAATGGGTATCCGGGACTCTTCGCGAGTCTCGCCACCGGCAATGCCGTCGTCGTGAAGCCCCATCCCGCGGCGATCCTGCCGCTGGCGATGACGGTGAAGATCGCCCGTGAAGTCCTGGCCGAGGCGGGCTTCGACCCCAACGTCGTGACGCTGTACGCGCATGCGGCCGGCGACGACACCGCGCAGCGGCTGGCGCTGCGGCCCGAGGTTCGCATCATCGACTTCACCGGCAGCACCGCCAACGGCCGCTGGCTCGAGGAGCACGCGCGACAGGCGCAGGTGTACACCGAGAAGGCCGGCGTGAACCAAGTCATCATCGACAGCGTCGTCGACATCAAGGCCGTGGCGCGCAACATCGCGTTCTCGCTGGCGCTCTACAGCGGGCAGATGTGCACGGCACCGCAGAATCTTTACATTCCGCGGGGCGGCATCGATACCGCTGACGGTCCGATGAGCTTCGATGCCGTGGCCGCGGCCATCGCGGATGCGGTGCAGAAATTGCTGGGCGATCCCGCGCGTGCGGTCGAGGTCCTGGGCGCGATCCAGAACGACGGTGTACTGCGCCGGCTCGAGGCCGCCCGTGCGCTGGGCACCGTGGTGCTCGATTCGCAGACGCTGGCGCACCCGGCGTTCCCGGGTGCCGCCATTCGCACGCCGTTGCTGGTCAAGCTTGATGTCGCCGACCGCGCGATCTACCTCAACGAGTGGTTCGGCCCGGTCGCCTTCGTGATCGCCACCGATTCGACCTCCGAGAGCCTGGCCGTGGCCCGCGACGCCGTGCATGCGCATGGCGCGTTGACGCTGTCGGTGTACTCGACGCGCGACGAGGTGATTGCGCAGGCGGTGGACGTGGCCGAGGACGTCGGCGTCGCGTTGTCGATCAATCTCACCGGCGCGGTCTTCGTGAACCAGTCGGCCGCGTTCTCCGACTATCACGGCACGGGCGCCAATCCGGCGGCGAATGCTTCGCTGACCGATTCCGCGTATGTCGCCAACCGCTTCCGTGTCGTCCAGCATCGCGTCCATCTCTGAAAACCCCACGCCATGACCGCACCCACCATCCTGTTCGAACGCGCGGACGGCATTGCCCGCATCACGCTCAACCGGCCGGACCGTCTCAACAGCTTCAATACGGTGATGCACGCGGAGCTGCGCGATGCGCTGGCGCAGGTGCAGGCGGATGCGTCGCTGCGCGTACTGCTGCTGACCGGTGCAGGCCGCGGCTTCTGCGCCGGGCAGGACCTGGCTGATCGCGCAGTGGCGCCGGGCGGGGCACCGGTGGACCTGGGTGCGTCGATCGAATCGAATTACCGGCCGCTGGTGCTGGCGCTGCAGGCGTTGCCGTTGCCGGTTGTCTGCGCCGTCAACGGCGTGGCGGCCGGTGCCGGCGCCAACATTGCGCTGGCCTGCGACATTGTCGTGGCGGCGCGCTCCGCCAGTTTCATCCAGGCCTTCTGCAAGATCGGACTGATCCCGGATTCCGGCGGCACCTATTTCCTGCCGCGATTGATCGGCGGCGCGCGCGCGCTGGGCCTCGCGCTGCTGGGTGACAAGCTGCCGGCCGCCACGGCGGCGGAGTGGGGCCTCATCTGGCAGTGCGTCGACGACGACGCGTTGAAGTCCACGGTCGACGCGCTGCTGGCGCAACTGGCGCTGGCGCCCACGCGGGGTCTTGCGGCCACCAAGCGCGCGTTGCAGGCGTCGGCGACGGCCAGCCTGCCGGCACAGCTCGATCTCGAGCGTGACCTGCAGCGTGAACTCGGATACTCCGCGGACTACCGCGAAGGCGTCGCAGCCTTCGCGGCGAAACGTCCGCCCGTGTTCACGGGCCGATAGGCGAGGCCATGACGACAACTGCGACAGCCGTGCCGGCCACGGCCGAAGTGGGTGTGATCGGCGCGGGCGCCATGGGGGCCGGCATCGCGCAACTGGCGGCGCAGGCCGGGCATCGCGTGCACCTCTTCGACACGCGGATGGGCGCTGCCGATGCGGCCGCTGCGAAGATTGCGGAGACGTTTGCCACATTGGCGGCCAAGGGCAAGCTTGAGGCCGGCGCAGCCACGGCCGCAGCGGCGCGCATCATTCCCGTGCATGCGCTCGGCGATTTCGTCAGCGCGAAACTGATCGTCGAGGCCATCGTCGAGGATCTCGAGATCAAGCGGCAACTGTTCCGCGATCTTGAGGTGGTGGTCAGCGCCGACACGATCCTCGCATCCAATACGTCATCGTTCTCGATCACCGCACTGGCGGTGGGGATGCAGCATCCGGAGCGCGTGGTGGGCATGCACTTCTTCAATCCGGCGCCGCTGATGCCGTTGGTGGAGGTGATCCGCGGCGTCACCACGTCGGCGACCGTCGCGGACACCACCCATGCCACCGCGGCGGCGTGGGGCAAATTGCCGGTGCATGCGCAGTCCACGCCGGGCTTCATCGTCAATCGCTGTGCGCGTCCCTATTACGGCGAAGCGCTGCGGCTGCTGACGGAACGCGCAGCCGATCCGGCCACCATCGACGCGCTGATGCGCGAGGCGGGCGGCTTCCGGATGGGACCCTTCGAATTGATGGACCTGGTAGGCCTCGATGTGAACTTCGCCGTCACGCGCAGCGTGTGGGAGGCATTCTTCCACGACCCGCGGTATGCGCCGTCATTGGCGCAGCAGGAGCTGGTGGTGGCAGGCTGTCTCGGCCGCAAGTCCGGGCGCGGCTTCTACAGTTATGCGCCGGGGGCCACGCGGCCGCCCGCCGCGACCGAGGCGCCATACCCGCGCCCCGTCACCGTGCGCGCGGCCGGCGATGGCGCGATGAGCGGCGCGTTGCGCGACCGGCTTGCCGCGTCAGGATTCAATGTCGTGCAGATGCCGGCCGATCCTGCTGTGGCCGAGGCCTACCTCGAGATCGACGGCGCGCTGCTGGTGCCCAGTGACGGCCGCACTGCCACGACGGTTGCGGCCGCCAGCGCGCACTCGGATGTCGTCGTGTTCGACCTGGCGCTCGACTATCGCAATTGCACGCGCCTCGCCGTCGCCGTCGCTGATTCGTGCAGCGCCGCAGGCGCCGCTGCCGCCATCGGCGCGTTGCAGGCCGCAGGCATCGCCGTCACCCGCGTGGATGACGTGGCGGGGCTGGTCGTGCTGCGCACGGTGGCGATGCTGGCCACCGAAGCCGCCGATGCGGTCACGCAGGGCATTGCCGCCGCCGCGGATGTCGACCTTGCGATGTGCAAGGGCGTGAACTATCCGCGCGGGCCGCTGGCGTGGGCCGATGCGATCGGCCTGAAGCGCGTGCGTGCCGTGCTGCATCACCTGGCCGCACACTATGGCGAGGATCGCTATCGCGTGTCACCGCTGATTGCGCGCCGCTGCGCGACGGGAGGAACCCTTGCCGGCTGATGATTCGGGCGCGGCTCGCGATGATGGCGCCGCCATCCCGCTGATTCCGGCGGAGGCGCAGGCACTGGCCGAACGCGTGGCACGCGGGATGTGGGAGCGCGATCGCGCGTCGCAGGCATTGGGAATGCGGATCGAGCGCGTGGCGCCAGGATTCGCCGAACTGTCGATGACGGTTCGTGGCGACATGGTCAACGGCCACGCGATCTGCCACGGCGGACTTGTGTTCACGCTGGCCGACAGCGCATTTGCGTTCGCCTGCAACAGCACCAACTTCAACACGGTGGCAGCAGGATGCTCGATCGAATTCCTGGCGCCGGGCCGCGAAGCCGACGTACTGACCGCCACGGCGCGCGAACGTGCGCAAGGCAAGCGTGCAGGCGTCTACGACATCGACGTGCGCAACCAGGACGGCATCACGATTGCGCTCTTCCGCGGCAAGAGCATGCGGATCCGGGGCAACGTGGTCTGACGGAAGCGCCAGGGAGGAAGCATCATGCCGGTGAAACAACCGCGCCCGGGCGAGCTCGAGGCGATCGAGACCGCCAGCCGCGACGAACTCCGCGCGTTGCAGCTGGCACGCATGCAGGCCACGTTGGCGCATGCGTACGACAACGTGCCGCACTATCGGCGCGCGTTCGACGCCAAGGGCGTGCACCCGCGGGACCTGCACGCGCTGGAGGACCTCGCGAAGTTTCCGTTCACGGTCAAGTCCGACCTGCGCGACCACTATCCGTTCGGCATGTTCGCCGTACCGCGCGAGCAGGTGGTGCGGATCCATGCGTCGTCGGGCACCACCGGCAAGCCGACGGTGGTGGGCTACACGCGCAACGACATCGACATGTGGGCCACCGTGATGGCGCGCTCGATCCGCGCCGCGGGTGGCCGGCCCGGCGACATCCTGCACGTCGCGTACGGCTTCGGGCTTTTCACCGGCGGTCTCGGTGCGCACTACGGCGCCGAGAAGCTGGGCTGCACGGTGATCCCGATGTCCGGCGGCCAGACGGAGAAGCAGGTGCAACTGATCCAGGACTTCAAGCCGACGGTGATCATGGTCACGCCCTCGTACATGCTGGCGATCGCGGAGGAAATGGAGCGGCAGGGCATCGATCCGCGCACGTCGTCGCTCGAGATCGGCATCTTCGGCGCCGAGCCGTGGACGCCGAGGATGCGCGAGACCATCGAGGCGCGGGTCGGGATGGACGCGATCGACATCTACGGGCTCTCGGAAGTGATCGGCCCCGGCGTCGCGCAGGAATGCATCGAGACGAAGGACGGCCTGACGGTCTGGGAGGACCACTTCTACCCGGAGGTGATCGACCCGGTGACCGGTGACGTGCTGCCTGATGGCGAAAAGGGCGAGCTCGTGTTCACGTCGCTGACGAAGGAGGCGCTGCCGATCATCCGCTACCGGACGCGCGACCTGACGCGCTTGCTGCCGCCCACTGCGCGTTCGATGCGGCGGATCGAGAAGATCACGGGACGCACGGACGACATGATGATCATCCGTGGCGTGAATGTCTTCCCGACCCAGATCGAGGAACTGATGCTGAAGGAGGCGGCACTGGCGCCGCACTACCAGATCGAGATCTCGCGACCGAAGGCGCTCGATGAGATGACCATCCTGGTCGAGCGCGCGCCGGACGCAGGGAGTGCCGACGGTGACCGCGCGGGTGAACGCCTCGCGAAACTCGTGAAGAACCTGATCGGCGTCACGGCGCAGGTGCGCGTGCTGCCACCCGGCGGCGTCGAGCGTTCGCTGGGCAAGGCCAAGCGCATCGTCGACAAGCGCGGCTGAAGGCCACGTCTCTCGCGGCCAGCGGCGCGCCGTGCGATTGGTATTCAGTGTCGCTCGCGGTGAGCGGCGGGCCGTGCGGGGCGGGCTTAGGTCTCGCCGCGGTCATCGGGTTCGGGCAGGTGAGGGCAAAAAAAACGGGGAGGTCAACCCACGACCTCCCATTTTTTTGCCGCACGCACCGGGAACATGCGGCTCGAATGCGCCCGCCTGGAGGCGCCTCGCCCCGCGCCGCTTCGCGGTTCGGGGCATCGGCAAACCTACCAGTGTCGATATCGCTGTTTGTAGGCAAGGCTTTGCCCTCGCGGATACGTCGCCGCATTGAACCCACGAGGCTAAAGCCTCGCCTACAGACGAATGTCGTCGCGCATCGGTCGCACCCCATCCGGCAATCGGTTCCACCGCCGCTCACCGCGAGCGACGCTGAATACCAATCGCACGGCGCGCCGCTGGCCGCGAGAGACGTGGCCTTCAGCCGCGCTTGTCGACG
>JANNNM010000599.1:0-2481 GCA_031398535.1 Betaproteobacteria bacterium
GGCCTCAATGTGTATCCGAAGGAAATCGAGGAGCACATCGACGACATGGAGGGCGTGGAGGAGTCGGCCGTGATCGGCATTCCGCATCCGGATTTCGGCGAAGCCGTCACCGCCGTGATCGTCGGCCTGCCGGGGCATGCGTTGACGGAGGCCTCGGTCATCGGTGCGTTGAAAGGCGAGATTGCCAACTTCAAGGTGCCGAAGCACGTCTACATCGTCGACGCGCTGCCACGCAACGCGATGGGCAAGGTGCAGAAGACGGTGCTGCGGGAGATGTTCAGCCGCAAGCCGTAGCGCTTGCCGGTCCCCAGCGGCCCAGCGTGTGGATGCGCTCAGCGCCGAGTTGCTCCTGCAGCAATGCAAGTGAGGGTGCCGCGGGCAATTGTCCGGCGATTGCCGCAGGTGCGACGGCAGCGATTCCCGCGCGAACGTCGGCGCCCGTCATCGCCAGCGCGAGCATGGATGCGTCTACCCAGCGCGGCACCCCGGACTCGATGCGCAGGTAGATCCGCCCGGTGTCGCGGTCGACGAAGTTGACGATGCGCAACCGCCGTGCGCAGGCCACGAGAAACGCCGTGTTTCGCTCCGGCGCCAGGACCTCGGGATCCGGATACAGCGCTTCCGGTTGCGTGGCGTCGACATTCACCTTGCGGAAGCGCTCGATGTCGAGCATCGCCGTCACGTCGAGCACATGGAGTTCGCCGTTCCAGCCGAATGCCGCGGTGCGCGGACGCTGACCGAGGGGAACGGTGTTATCCAGGAACTCGCAATGCACCTCCTTGTCGCTGCGCAGCGCCCAGGTGAAGAAGAGCTCCGGCATGCCCGCATACGCATCGTTGTTGTGCGCCAGCAGGTCGTCGACGGCCTTGTAGCGTCCCACGTCGAGGCCACGCTGCCACGCGCGCTCCACGATCGCCGCCGGTGGCGTCAGCATGAAGAACATGTAGACGGTGTGGCCGAAGCGCGTCAGCAGGTTGCTGCCGGCCTCGGCCGAGTCCGGCGCGAAACTGTCGAAACGGAAGCGGTCGATCAGCAGGTGCGTCGTGCCGTGGTCATGCGCCTTGCGCGCCATGTACCGGTCGAGCTTCTGGTCGATGATGTGCAATTCGTCGCCGGTGCACGCGCCGCCATACTTGTAGGCAGCGCCCAGCGAGCTGTAGTCGAGCAGCTGCTTGCGCCAGATGTCGGGGCTGATCAGCGCAAAGTCATCCCACGCCACGCCGATGCGCCGGGCCAGGATCTTCTGCTCCGGCCGCATCGTGCTCTTGCCCGCCGCCGATGCGCCCTTGGTGTTCATGATCACCGGCCGCGACTGCGGCGGCAGCAACGCGTAGCCCTCGAGCTTCGCGGCCTCGCGCACGATCGGATTGACCAGGCGGCCGATTTCCTCGCTGCCGAAATCGTTGCAGGCCAGGTCGGTCGCGACGGCAGCGATCAATTCGGGCGTGCCCCAGAGCTCGCCATGGCGGCCGAGCAGTGCAGCAACCACGCGGGCCAACGCCCGCAGGCCCGCGCGGTGCAGCGGGTCGCCTGCCTCCAGGGCGCGCTGTTCCCACCCACGCACGACCGCATCAGGCGCCGGCGGCTCCAGCGCCTTGGTGATTCTCGGCTCGGCGCGCAGCAGGCCGAAGAAGCGTCGCGCCGGGGGCGGCGCAGGTGCCGGTGCAGCCGCGAACAGGTTGGCATCGAGCTCCGCGCGGATGAACTGCGCCAGTCGCTGCCGCGTGGCCTCGAACGCGGCGACGATGGCCGGCATCTGCGCATCCAGGTGATTAGCCAGGATCGTGCGGACCATCTGCCGGAAATTGATGCCCAGGTCGGCGACGGTCGTACCGCTGGATACCGAAAGATCGGCCGTGACGCGAATCAGCAGCTCATGCAAGGCCAACCGCTGTGGCCGGAACGCCACCAGTTCGGTGACGTCGAATCCGGTGAGGTCGCGCAGCTCCTCTGCACCCGCACTGGTGGTGGCAACGTTCTGTGGATTGAATATCGTCGCGAAGGGCATCACGTCGCGCGGAATGCGCGACGTGATGCCGGGATTCCACGGACCCCAGTCCTGGGAGTCCGTCATCATCGTGTTACTTGATGAGACCCGCGCCGCGCGCCCACTGGTACTTGGCGCCGAGCACCGCCACCGGGATTTCGGTGGAATACGCATACGAGGGGATGCCGTGGTCGTACAGGTACTCCGCCGCTTCCTCCACTTCCACGTCGCCGGCCAGCGAGGCCACGACCGGCTTGGAGATGCCCTTCGCACGCATTTCCTCGACGACCTCGACCATGATCTTCGCGAAGACCATCGGCGGCGTGACGATCGTGTGCCAGTAGCCCAGGATCAGCGCGTGGATGCGCGGGTCCTCGAGGCCGAGGCGCACGGTGTTCTGGTACGTCTTCGGCGGCTCGCCGCCGGTGATGTCCACCGGGTTGCCGGCGGCACCGAACGGCGGGATGAACTTGCGGAACGCCGCATCGAGGTCC
>JANNNM010000637.1:0-5955 GCA_031398535.1 Betaproteobacteria bacterium
AATCCGCTGTTCCCGTACTTCAACGATGTGTTCCGCTCGCCGTGGGCGGATGCGGTGCCGTTCTCGGCCACGGCCTTCGGTCCGGACGCGCCGGCGGAGTGGCTGGTCTTTCCGTACATGATGCTGTGGAAGCTGCAGGGCTATGTCGCGGAGCCGGAATTCCGGGATGCGCGGCCGGCGGTGCTCTATACGCTCGTGCTCGTCACGCTGGCGATCGCGCTGCTGCGGCGAATTCGCAGGATCAAGGTCGACTCACCCGTCCCGGCCCCCGTCACGCGCGATGCATGGCGCTTCATCGGCGGTTTTTTCATCGCCACGTTCATCGCGTGGGCGTTGCTCTACCGGATCTACCGCTACCTGATCCCGCTCGAGATGCTGGCAGGGGCGCTGATCGTGGTGTTGCTGCTGCGTCTCGTTCCCGCGCGCCGCGCCGGCGCAGTGCTGCTGGTGACCATCGCGCTGGTGATCGTCACCGCCAAGTTCCCGACATGGTGGCGGCAGCCGTTCGGCGAGCGCTTTCTTGCCGTGGAGATGCCGCCGGTGAAGCCGGGGAGCCTCGTGCTGCTGGTGTCGGGCGAGCCGATGTCCTATGTGCTGCCTTCCTTCCCGGCCGATGCACGGTTCGCGGGACTGGCCAACAACTTCAACGACCCGTGGCGCCGCAACCGGATGCGCGACACGATTGCCGACACCATCCGCGATCACCCTGGACCGCTGTATTCACTGGCCGTGCCCGTCAACCGGGACATCGGGTTGCAGGCGCTGGCCGCGATGAAGCTCGAGCGGACGGGTTGCGAACAAATCCGCACCAACCTGCGCGTGAGCCCGCTTGAACTGTGCGAGTTGCGGCGCCGGCCGTGAGCCACCGCGCGTTTCGCCGATAATGCGCCAACCTGCCGAACCGGACTTCGCATGATGACCACGCTCAACGCCACGCACGATCCGCAACGCCGCAGCTTCATCCACAGCGCCAATGACGGTGCCACGGACTTCCCGATCCAGAACCTGCCGTTCGGCATCTTCAGTACCGAAGCCGATCCAGATCCGCGCGCCGGCGTCGCGATCGGCGATCGCATCGCCGATCTCGCGGAACTTGCCGACGCCGGCATGCTGGCCACCGTGCCGGCCGCCGTCTGGCGCGAGCCCGTGCTCAACACGTTCATCGGCATGGGGCCGGAGGCGTGGCACGCGACGCGCGCGCGCTTGTCCGACCTGCTGCGCAGCGATGGCGGCCCGTTGCGCGAGGACCCGTTGATCATTGGACGTGCATTGGTGGCGCAGCGCGACGCGACGATGCATCTGCCGGTGGCAATCCCCGGCTACACCGATTTCTATTCGTCGAAGGAACACGCGACCAATGTGGGTTCGATGTTCCGCGACCCGAAGAATGCGTTGCTGCCCAACTGGCTCGAGATCCCCATCGGCTACAACGGCCGCGCCAGTTCGGTGGTGGTCAGCGGCACGCCGGTGCGGCGTCCACTGGGACAATTGAAGGCGCCCGATGCGGCGCGGCCGCAGCTGGCGGCGTGCCGCAAGCTCGACATCGAACTCGAAACGGGATTCATCGTGGGGCAGGGCAATGCGCTGGGCACCCCGATTGCCACCCAGGATGCCGAGGCGCACATCTTCGGCATGGTGCTGCTGAACGACTGGAGCGCGCGCGACATCCAGCAATGGGAGTACGTGCCGCTCGGCCCCTTCAACAGCAAGAGCTTTGCCACGTCGATCTCGCCTTGGATCGTCATGCTGGAGGCGCTGGAGCCGTTTCGCGTGGCCGGACCGGTGCAGGATCCTGCGCCGCTCGCGTACCTGCAGCCCAACGATCATCGCGCGTTCGACATTCACCTCGAAGTCGATCTGCGCCCGGGCACCAAGCGCGCACCCGCGACGATCTGCCGCACCAATTTCCGCAACCTGTACTGGAGCATGGCGCAGCAGCTGGCGCACCACACGATCGGCGGCTGCAACACGCGCGTCGGCGACCTGATGGGCTCGGGCACGATCAGCGGCACGACGGACGATGCGCGCGGCAGCCTGCTCGAGATCACGTGGAACGGTGCCAACCCGCTGGCCGTCGACGGCGGCACGCGCACGTTCCTCGAGGACGGCGACGAAGTAACGATGCGCGGCTGGTGCCAGGGCGACGGTTACCGCGTGGGCTTCGGCACTGTGACGGGCACCATCGTGTCTGCGCTGCCGGTGTGATGCTGGTCGCGACCAGGATGCGCTGACTACCCATGGACCGCGCCCCCCTCGGCTTCGGCGTGGCCGTGCTGCTGCTTGGCCTTGGCATCGGCGCGTTGATGCTGTGGATGCCGGAGGGCCTCAATCCGAACTGGCCGATGGGCATGGCCTTGCTCGCGCCCGGCGCCTTCGTGCTGGCCGGGTTGCACATGGTGGGCAGCAGCCTCGGCTACCCGCGCCTTTCCGGCGTGATGCTGGCGCTGATCGCGATTGCACTGTGGATCACCGTCAACTGGGCCGCATTCTTCACGGCCCAGCACGGCTGCGTGGCGACGGTTTCATTCGGCGGCATGTCCATCTTCGGCTGGCGTCCCAGCGAAGAGGCATGCCGGATGACGCTGCAGGTGCTGGTGGCGAGTTTCGACGGGCTTCTCATCGTGCTGGTCCTGGTGGCGGCGTGGCGCCGGTTGCGGCGGGCGCCGGACGGCAGTCCATCCGGGCCTGCCACGCGTCGTCGCCCGCGGGGTTGAAACGGGCGCACGGCAGCGCCATCTGCCGCGAATGCCCCTCGATCTGCCCCGGTCCGCGCCGTCCGCGGAGGCCCCGCATCCCGATGCGGCCCTGCTCGATGCGTACTCGCAAGCGGTGACCCGCGCCGTGGACGCCGTCGCGCCCGCGGTGGCCCACGTGGAAGTCGCGCGCGACAAGGGCGGCAACGGCTCCGGATCCGGTTTCCTGATCACACCCGACGGCTACCTCGTCACCAACAGCCACGTGGTGGCGGGCGCAAGAGCGCTTGAGGTCACATTGGCCGATGGCCGCACCGCCACCGCGCAGATCGTCGGCGACGACCCGGACTCGGACCTGGCGGTGCTGAAGGTGGCGGCCAACGACCTCGCGTGGAGCCGCTTCGGCGACTCCTCGGCCTTGCGCGTGGGGCAGGTGGCCATCGCGATCGGCAGCCCGTTGGGCTTCCAGCACACGGTGACGGCCGGCATCGTCAGTGCGCTGGGGCGCTCGATGCGCGCGCAGACCGGGCGCCTGCTCGACAACGTGCTGCAGACCGATGCATCGCTCAACCCCGGCAACTCGGGCGGGCCGCTGGTCGATGCGCGCGGTGTCGTCATCGGCGTCAACACGGCGGTGATCCGTGCGGCGCAAGGCATCTGCTTTGCGATCGCATCCTCCACCGCCGAGCGCGTGGCGGCCGCGCTGATCCGCGACGGACGCGTGCGCCGCGCCCACCTCGGCATGGGTGGCCAGACGTTTGCGCTGCCGCGGCGCATCGTGCGGCACTTCGAGCTGCCGCGAGAGTCCGGCGTACGCGTGGAGACGGTGGAGACCGGGTCGCCGGCGGCGCGAGGCGGGTTGCTGCGCGGCGACGTCATCGTGGCCATCGACGGCGCGCCGGTGCCCGACATGGATGCGCTGCAACGCGTGCTGGGGGTGGGGGCCATCGCCCGGGCGATGGTGCTGACGGTGCTGCGCCGCGATCGCACGCTGGCGCTGGCCGTGACCCCGGCCGAGAGCCAGCCGCCGGCCCGCTGAACACGGGCAGCTCGACGCCGACCGGTCCGGCTTGGTGCTTTCCGGGCTCCTGTGCAACAATCAATCCAACTCAATTGCATCAGGGTGTACAACGATGCTGGATCGTGACGGCTATCGCCCGAACGTCGCCATCGTGATCGTCAACGGCAGGAACCAGGTTTTTTGGGGCAAAAGGATCCGCGAACACTCGTGGCAATTTCCGCAAGGTGGCATCAACTCCGGTGAAACGCCCGAACAGGCGATGTACCGGGAGTTGCACGAGGAAGTCGGACTCGAAGGCCAGCACGTCAAGGTTCTTGGACGTACACGCGAATGGCTTCGATACGATGTACCGCAGCACTGGATCAAGCGCGAATGGCGCGGTAGTTACCGCGGCCAGAAGCAGATCTGGTACCTGCTGCGGCTGGTCGGGCGCGACAACGACGTGCGGCTGCGCGCCTCCGATCATCCGGAGTTCGACGCGTGGCGCTGGCACGACTACTGGATTCCGCTCGAGACGGTCATCGAATTCAAGCGCGAGTCGTACCGGCGCGCGTTGCTGGAGCTCGAGCGCTTCCTGCACGCCAAGCCGCAGACCCGGCGGCAACGCCTGTACGGCGTGGCGCATCCGGAAATGCCCGACTCCTACGCTGACCCGACTGGAACCCCGTCGCTCGACGGGGCGTGATGCCGCGAGTCAGGGCGCGCAATCACCCACGCGCCGGGCATTGACCGTCATCACCGCAGGCACGCCCGTCACAGTCTTGCCGACCAGGACCAGTTCGACCCGGCCGTCGTAGCGGTCCCCGTTGAACGTGATGTCGGCCACGCCGCGCGTGCGGACCTGCTTGTCCTGGCACGCCAGTTCGTAGGTGACCCGGTCGGCCGTGCGCTTGATGTTGGTGAGGTTGCACACACCCGCGGGACGCGGCAACGTCTTCGTCGGGTCGTCGATGTCCTTCTGCGTGATGCACGCGCTTCCCGCCGGCACGGTCTCGGTCTTCTTGTCGAGGGTGAAGGTCATCGCCATTTCCCACTGGCCGGGTTGCATCGGTGCAGCGTGGAGACTGAGCGGCAAAGCCAGCAGTCCCATCAGGACGGCGCAGTGGCGAGTCACGGTTGGTGCATCCATGGCGGCGGGACGATCGGTGGGTGATGATCGCAAATCATACCCGGCGCCTGCGCCGCGCCAAACCGGCACCCGACGCGCGGCCTACCCCAGCAGCACGAGGTTGTCGCGGTGGATCAGCTCCGCCTCGTCGACGTAGCCCAGGATGCCTTCGATGTCGGCCGACGAACGGCGCAGGATCCGCCCCGTGTCCTGCGCGCCGTAGTTGACGAGGCCGCGCGCGACTTCGGTGCCGTCCGGCGCGTAGATGCCCACGACCTCACCCCGTTCGAAGGTGCCTTCGACCGCCACGACGCCGATGGGCAGCAGGCTCTTGCCTTCCTTGATCAGCGCGCGCACCGCGCCGGCATCGAGCTGCAGCTTGCCCGCCAGCTGCACGTGATCGGCCAGCCATTGCTTGCGCGCGGCGAGCGATTGCGCCGGCGCGATCAGCGCCGTGCCCAGCGGATGGCCGGCCGCCAGCCGCGTCAGCACATTCTCCTCCCGTCCCGACGCGATGATCGTCGACGCGCCGGAACGCGCGGCGCGCTTGGCTGCGAGGATCTTCGTCAGCATGCCACCGCGTCCGAGCGTGCTGCCGGCGCCGCCGGCCATTGCCTCCAGTGCGGGGTCGCCGGCGCGCGCTTCGTGCACGAACGTCGCCGCCGCATCCTTGCGCGGGTCGGCGGTGTAGAGGCCGCGCTGGTCGGTGAGCAGCACCAGCACGTCGGCCTCCACCAGATTCGCGACGAGGGCGCCGAGCGTGTCGTTGTCGCCGACGCGGATCTCGTCGGTCGTGACGGTGTCGTTCTCGTTGATGACGGGGATGACGTCGAGCGCGATCAGCGTGCGCAGGGTCGTGCGCGCATTCAGGTACCTGCGCCGGTCGGCGAGGTCCTCATGCGTGAGCAACACCTGGGCGGTGTGCAGGCCGAACTCGGCGAACGCGGTCTCGTAGGCCTGGATGAGTCCCATCTGGCCGACCGCGGCCGCGGCCTGCAGTTCGTGGATCGCCTTGGGCCGCGTCGTCCAGTTGAGCCGCTTGATGCCCTCGGCGATCGCGCCCGACGACACGAGCACCACCTCGCGCCCGTCGCGCTTCAAGTGCGCGATCTGCGCGGCCCAGCGGGCGAGCG